>CAZYDV010000027.1:0-9190 GCA_964646405.1 uncultured Granulosicoccaceae bacterium
TATTTTCGTCGCGTAGGAACAACTATGCTTCTCAAATAAAACCATTTTCAGTCACCACTGGGCACACTCTCGCGACGTGGACTTTTACTGCGCAGACTCCTAGCTCACGTTAAAAGCCGGTAGTGCCGAGTCACCGTGGTGGCGTTGACATTTGCTATGATATCGTCGGTCAGATCAAGACCGGCATCGGGATGGCGACATGACTCCAGAGAAGCTTCGAGAAATCTACGGCGACCCGTCGCCGCGCGCGGCGGCTAAAAACATCACCACATTCGACAAGCATTGCCGCCAGTTTATCGAGCACGCTACTTTCTTGGTCTTGGCAACGGCAGATGGCGATAACCTGGATGTGTCGCCCAAGGGAGATCCGGCTGGATTTGTCCAGGTGGAAACGGATCGCACCCTGCTAATACCCGATCGCCAGGGAAACAACCGCATCGATGGCCTGCTGAATATTCTGGCACACCCGAAGGTAGCACTGCTGTTTATGATTCCATCGGTGTCAGAAACACTGCGGGTCAATGGTACGGCTGAAATTCTCGACGACCTTGCTATCTGTCAGCGCTTTTTAATGAAAAATCGTGCGCCGAAAACCGTGTTGCGCATTACCGCTGAAGAAATATTTACCCACTGTGGCAAAGCGCCACTGCGCTCCGGTTTATGGAAGCCCGAAAGTTGGCCTTCCGCGCGTCCAGTGGCCACCCTCAACGAGATGGTGCGCGATCATGCACAACTGCCGGTTGATTCGATCGAGCAGGCCGCGGTCGACAAACTGTATCGAGACACGCTCTACTAGTCGCCGGCAGCGCGTTCTGTGTCGTCCAGTGATTGCCACCAATCGCTATATGGCGTGTTATCTGGTGCCTGGTCGCTGTAGTCCGGGGCGCCATCGCTCCACCACACCGGCCCGGTTTCACCCAGTGCTGTCTTGGCCGCGTTGACGGCTTCGCGATCTTTTGCCATGCGCGCCTGCATCAGGCTCTTGACCGCTTTGCGTCGGGCACTGTCATCGAGTGCTGGATTGGTGCAGCGTTTCAACACACCACGAGAGACCAGATAGCGGCCGTCGGGTGTGTGGGGGCGATCTTTGCGTGGCATGGGCGTCACCGTTGCGGTCAGCGCCCACTATAGCGCAGAAAATGAGTGATCCTGTTCGGCTGGTGTCGTCTGCGGACCGGATTCACTCAGGGTTCTGGGCAGCGGCAACGCCCGGCAGGATCACAAGTAGCAGTTAGAGCCGATTCAGGCGTTGCGTTGGTCGGCGGCCGGTGCGGCCTCGTCGCGTTCGATCAGGCCCAGCTTCTTCGCCCGTCGCTCCCACTGACGCCGTGCCAGCACCTGCATGTCGGCCTCGCCATCGACTTCATCGACGATTTCCATGCCAAGCAGCGTTTCGATGACATCTTCCATCGTCACAATGCCCGCCATTCCGCCGAACTCATCGACCACCATCGCAATATGCGAGTGCTCGGAGGTGAAGTGGGTGAACAGTTCGGGTATCGGGAAGTCCTCTTGGACCGCCGTCAGTTCCCGGGCGATGGCACTGAGCGGTTCGCTGTCGCGCTTGTCGACCAGCGCCGCCAGCAGATCGTCGCGCAGAAAATAGCCGGTGACGTGGTCGATGGAGTCGCTGTACAGCGGGATGCGCGAGAAGCGCAGGTTCGGATGCTCGCCATGAAAGTCAGTCAGTGGCTGATTTTCCTGTGCGGCGATGACTACGGTGCGCGGTGTCATCACGTCTTTGGCGCGGACCGAGTCAAAGCGCATGAAGTTTTGTAACAGGCTGGATTCGCGCTCATCGAACACACCCTCTTTGGCACCCAGTTCGGCCATAGCGGAGAAGTCGGCCCGGCTCAGCACGCTCTTGGTTTTGCCTTTCATCAGCAACCGGGTGATGATCTGGCTGAAGATCACGAGCGGCCCCAGCACGAAGATAATCACCTTCAGCACCCGTACGGTGAATCCGGCCAGCTCCTGCCAGTAGAGCGCGCCGAGGGTCTTGGGGATGATCTCCGACAAAATCAGTATGGCAAGCGTCATCACCACCGGAATGACCAGCGTCGACATGATCGTATCGCCCCAAATCACCGCCGCTTGCGCGCCGACACCGATCGCGCCCACCGTGTGGGCAATGGTGTTCAGCGTGAGGATTGCAGCGAGCGGCTTGTCTATATTCTGCTGGAAGTCAGACAGAGACTGGCCGATCGACGGGTTTTCGGTGAGCTGGCGTTCGGCGTAGGCCGGGCTGATGCTGAGCAGCACTGCCTCCAGCACCGAGCACAGAAACGACGCCAGAATCGATACCAGGAAAAACAGAATGATCAGTGTGTACATATTGTTCGCATGAAACCGGACACCGAAGTATAGAACAGATAGGGCGGGGTAAACGGTGACCAACTGGTTGTGGAGTGGGAATCCGGGTGCGGCAGCAATCAATAGTCAGTGCTGGGTGCGATTGCCCGTGTGATTCAGTCTGGATGGGGTTTGTCGGGGTCTTGAGCCCCTGAAGAGGTGACCATGGTTTCGAGCGTTTCGTTGTCACCCACGTTGTCGTCCGGACCTTCCAGTGTTCCGAGTACCGGTAGCGGATCGATGTTGCGCCATGCTGGCAGGCCGGTTAACACACTGGCCGCCAGCGCGCCGCCACGGACTAGCCACATAACATAAGCGATGCTGAATCCCGAACTGATTGTGACCGTTGAGGCAATAACTTGCTTGATTGACGCTTGCTGTTCTTCCAGTGTCTCTCTGCTGTTGTCCATCGAACCAGACAGCAATTGCTCCAGACCCGCGTCGTCCTGGACCTGTGGGTCGGCCAATAGCTGGACCAGCGGGGTGGCAAAGGTTGACTGATAAACAGCGTCTTTGAAATCATCGTTTTTCATCAGGCGGCGTGCGGCATAAGTGCTGGACTCTTGTACCGTTATGGCAGTATCACCGCGTTGATTTGTCGGCGTGGTCACAATGTCCGGCAGTGCCAGCGGTTCTGAAAATGGCGCGTTTTCGGTCGTTTGTCGTTCCTGTGTCGATGACGATTCGCTACTCTCACCAGTCGTGTCCTGCGGTTGCTGAACAGTATTGTTATCAATGTTTCGTTCTTCGAATATGGGCGCCGCAGCGTCCTTGGGTGAATCCGGCCCGATTGCCACCGCAGCCGCAAGGATGGGCTCTACTTGCAAGGTCAGGTCGTTGAATACCAGGCTGCCGGAGGGGTCGGTCGCGATCAGGCGTATCGCAGGGGTGGTGCCGACGGGCGCGTCTTTGGTCAGCGTTAGTGTCAGCGTGACGGGGTCGTATTCAATCCATGCCGGCAGGGCGCTGCCATCGGCAAGGCTTGCCGTCACTGTCAGTGGATCTCCGTCGGGATCCCTGAACAGGTCAGTCGGTATTTCAACGCTGTATGGGGGCGTGAAATTCGGCTTGCTCAGTTCGAAGGCTGACAAATTGTCGTTGTCGGCAACAGGTGCTTCGTTGATATCGTGCACGTTGACAATCAACAGTGAATGCAACTCGTTGCCACCGGTGTCCCGGGCTGTCAGTGCGAGCTGGACCTGAGGCTCGTTTTCGTGATTCAGTGATTCGCCATCGCGCAGCTTCAAAATGCCATCGCTGATCTCGAAGCGGGGGTCGTCCACAGTAACGATGCTGCGATCCCAGGGATCCGGGTCGACGACGAACAAGGTTGTGACGTTCGCACCGGTCTGATTTTCGTCGATACCAGCAGTGTCCGGGAGAATGGCAGTTGGAGCGTCGTTGACATCGACGACGGTTACACTGAACAACAGCGTCGCGTTTTGACCGTGGCTATCCGTTGCCTGCAGTTTGAGATCGGTGGTGCCTATTTGATCGGCTGACGGGCTGGCTATCAGTAGAATGTCGTCGTCATTGCGACTGAAATTCAGCCAATCGGGCAGGGTATTGTTGTCTGCCAGTATCATCTCGAAGGTCAGGGCAGAGTCATCGATGTCGGCAAATAACGAACTCGGTATCGGACTCGTCACCACCGTGTTCTCACGGAGTGTGATATCCGGCAATGTGCCCGTTAGAACGGGCGCATCGTTGACGGCGTCAATATGAATCGAGAGTGTATTGGGGGACAGTGCGGTATCGCTGCCGCCATTGGCGATGCCGCCGGCATCCACGATCAGAAATTCCAGGCTGTCCGCGGCTGTACCGTAGAGGTTCGCGGTCGGCTGATAGATCAGCGCGCTGTCATTTAGCTGATCGGTGTCGATCGTCTGCCCATCCGCTATCAGATTGCCACTCAGCAGCAGTGTGCCATTGGTGGGTTGGGCGGTGACTATTACAGCATGCAAGTCGTGTTGTTCGGCGGGATCTGTATAGGCAAAGTCATCGACGGAAAAAACGTAGACACCATCTTCCGGCATGGTTACTTCGCTGTTCTGGCCAATGGGCGGATCGTTGGACGGTAATACCGTAACCTCGATTTCGCTGTTGCTAGAATTACCAGCTCGATCATTGACAGTAATCGTAAAAAGGTCTGAGTGATTTTCTGAGCCATCGTGCAGATAGCTGAATGTACCATCGACTGCCCACGTTATTGTTCCGTGGGCAGGCTGTGACACCTCGATCAGACTGGGCGTGTCGTCGGGGTCCGTGTCGGTGGCGATCTGCAGTAGAGACAAGTGGCCGGCATCAGTACTGCTTGACTGACCCCCCTCCACCACGACTACACGTTGAGGCGAAAGCACAGGCGCGTTGTCGTTGACGGGATCGACAGCGACCATCACCGTGACATCGTGTGAGTTGCCTCCTGAGTCAGTTACGCGGTAGACGAAAGAATCCATGGTGGTTTCTGAATTGTCGTGCGTATAACTGAAAGTGTTGCCGGAGTCGATGGTCAGGCTGCCATTGATCGGTTGAGATACAACGGTGATCGTTGCCGTGTCGTTGGTGTCGGCGTCGGTTAGATTTTCCAGTAGTCCGGTGCGTCCCGAATCCAGTTGTCCGATTGATCCACCCTCCGGCACGGATACTGTGTCGTCAGGTACGAACGGCGCGTGATCGTTCACCGACGATATGAACGCATCAACGGTTACTGTATGCCGGTTGCCACCGTTGTCCTCGATGACATACGAGAATCGATCGGTGGTGGTTTCCGTATCATTGTGCTGATAGCTGAAGGTGCCGTTTGCTTGTACGAGCAGTGTACCGTTTACCGGATCATTGATCTCTACGATACGGATCGAATCGCCATTGTCTTCATCGACGACACCGGCCAGCAGATTGCTGATGCCGGATTCCAGGGTGGCACTGGTACCACCTTCTTCAACGAGGATCATGGCATCGGCAATGAAAGGCGCGTGATCGTTGACAGGGTTTATCTGTACATCGATGGTGACAGTGTGTGTATTCCCGCCGTCGTCTTCTATGACGTATGAAAATTGATCAATGGTTGTTTCCGAGCCGTCGTGCTGATAGCTGAAGGCGCCGTTGGCCTGCACGGTGAGTGTGCCAACTGCGGGGTCATTTATCTGAACAATACGGATCGAATCACCGTTGTCCTCGTCGACGACGCCAGCCAGCAAATTGTTGCTGCCCGATTGCAGGGTGGCACTGCTATCACCTTCGTTGACCAGTAGTGTGGCATCGGCGATGAAAGGTACGTGATCGTTGACAGGCTGTATCTGCACGTCGATGGTGACGGTGTGCGTATTGCCACCGTTGTCTTCAATGACGTATGAGAACTGATCGGTGGCTGTTTCCGAACCGTCGTGTTGATAACTGAAAGTACCATCTGCCTCGACAATCAGTGTGCCATTTGCCGGGTCATTGGTCTGTGTGATACGGATCGAATCGCCGCTGTCTTGATCGACAACACCAGCCAGCAAATTGCTAATACCCGATCGCAGGGTAACGCTGCTACCTCCTTCGTCAACCAGCAGAGTGCCATCGGCAATGAACGGGGTGTGATCGTTGACCGGATGAATCTGAACGTCGATGGTGACGGTGTGTGTGTTTCCGCCGTTGTCCTCTATGACGTATGAGAACTGATCAGTGGTGGTTTCCGAACCATCGTGTTGGTAGTCGAAAGTGCCGTCTGCTTGAACTTTCAATGTGCCATTTTGCGGGTCGTTGACGGCGATGATTCTGATCGAATCGCCGGTGTCCCCGTCCACTACGCCTGCCAGAAAATTGCTGATGCCCGATTCCAGGGCGGCACTGCTACCACCCTCATCGACCAGCAGAGTACCATCGGCAATGAATGGCGTGTGATCGTTGACCGACTGTATCTGAATATCGACTGTGACGGTGTGTGACTTGCCGCCGTCGTCTTCTATGATGTATGAAAATTGATCAGTTGTTGTTTCCGAACCGTCGTGCTGGTAGCTGAAAGTACCATCAGGCTCGACGATCAGAGTGCCGTTTGCCGGGTCACTAGTCTGTATAATACGGATCGAATCACCAGCATCCTCATCGACGACGCCCGCCAGCAAATTGTTGATGCCCGATTGCAGGGTGGCACTGCTGCCACCTTCATCGACCAGTAGCGTGCCGTCGCCAATGAATGGCCCGTGATCGTTGACAGGCTGTATCTGAACCTCGGCGGTGACTGTATGAGTATTGCCGCCGTTGTCTTCAATGATGTAAGAGAACTGATCAGTGGTAGTTTCTGAACCGTCGTGCTGGTAGCTGAAAGTGCCGTCTGGCTGCACGACAAGTGTGCCGTATGCTGGATCACTGACTTGTACGATTCGAATCGAATCGCCGGCATCCCCATCCACAATGCCTGCCAGCAAATTGCTGATGCCCGAATCAAGGGTAGCACTGCTACCACCTTCATCGACCCATAGTATCCCGTCGGCAATGAACGGCGTGTGATCGTTGACCGGCTGTATCTGAATGTCGATAGTGATGGTGTGTATATTCCCGCCATCGTCTTCGATCACATAGGAAAATTGATCAGCGGTTGTTTCCGAGCCGTCGTGCTGGTAGTTGAAAGAGCCATCGGCGTGAACGTTTAATGTGCCGTTTTGCGGGTCGTTAACCGCGATGATTCTAATCGAATCGCTGGCGTCCCCATCCACAACGCCAGCTAGTAAGTTGCCGATGCCCGACTCAAGGGTGGCACTGCTAACACCTTCATCGACCCGTAGTATCCCATCGGCAATGAATGGCGCGTGATCGTTGACAGGCTGTATCTGCACGCCGATGGTGATGGTGTGTGTGTTCCCGCCGTCATCTTCGATCACATAGGAGAACTGATCAGTCGTTGTTTCCGAGCCGTCGTGTTGATAATCGAAAGTGCCATTGGCCTGGATGGTCAATGTACCGTTTTCCGGGTCGTTGATCTGCACGATACTGATCGAATCGTCTGCGTCTGCGTCGATGACACCAGCCAGCAGGTTGCTGATGCCGGATTGCAGGGTGCTACTATTACTGCCTTCATCGACTAGCATAGTGCCATCGGCGATGAATGGCACGTGGTCGTTGACAGGCTGTATCTGAATATCGACAGTGACGGTGTGAGAGTTGCCGCCGTCGTCTTCTATGACGTATGAAAATTGATCGGTGGTCGTTTCCGTGCCGTCGTGTTGGTAGTTGAAAGTGCCATTGGTCTGAACGATCAACGTTCCGTTTTCAGGGTCGTTAGTCTGCACGATACGAATCGAATCGCCGGCATCCGGGTCGATGACACCGTCTAACAGATTGGTGGTTCCGGATTGCAGGGCGGAGGTGCTGCCGCCTTCATCGATCTGCAGGCTGCCATTGTCAATGAACGGCGTGTGGTCGTTGATTGGCTGAATCTGCACGTCGATGGTGACGGTGTGTGTGTTGCCACCTTCATCTTCGATGACGTAAGAGAACTGATCCGTAGTCGTCTCTGAACCGTCGTGTTGATAGCTGAAGGTGCCGTTTGCCTGCACCGTGAGTATGCCATTTGCCGGGTCGTTGACCTGTACAATAATGATCGAGTCTTCTGCGTCTGCGTCTATGGTGCCTGCCAGCAGATTACCGATTCCGGATTGAAGGGTGCCGCGGCTTCCGCCTTCATCAACCAGCAGCGCGCCATCGGCGATGTATGGTGCATGATCGTTGACGGGCTGTATTTGAATCTCTACATTGACGGTATGCGTGTTGCCGCCATTGTCTTCAATGACGTATGAGAATTGATCCGTGGTTGTTTCCGAGTCGTCGTGCTGGTAGTCGAAGGTACCATTGGTCTGTACAGTCAGGCTGCCATTTTGTGGGTTGTTGATCTGTACAATTTGAATCGAGTCGCCAGCGTCCGCGTCGATGACGCCGTCGAGCAGATTGCTGATACCGGACTGCAGAGTGTTGCGGTTATCACCTTCGCTCACCAGTAGCGTGCCATCGGCAATGACCGGCGAATGGTCGTTGATTGCTTGTATTTGAACGTCAACAGTGATCGTGTGTGTATTGCCACCGTCATCTTCGATGACGTAAGAAAACTGATCGGTCGTAGTTTCCGAACCGTCATGCTGATAGCCGAAAGTGCCATCCGCCTGAACGTTCAGCGTGCCATGTTGCGGGTTGTTGACCTGTACGATGCGGATCGTATCGTCGGCGTCCATATCCACGAGGCCCTGCAGCAGATTGCTAGCGCCCGATTGCAGGGTGCCGGCGCTGTCGCCCTCAAATACAAACAACGTGCTATCGGCAATGAACGGTGTGTGATCATTGACCGGTAATATCTGTACGTCGACAGTGACGGTATGCGTGTTGCCACCGTTGTCTTCGATGACGTATGAGAACTGATCAGTGATTGTTTCCGATCCGTCGTGCTGGTAGCTAAAAGTGCCATTGGCCTGCACAGTCAGTATGCCGTATTCCGGATCATTGACATCCACAACGTGAATGGAGTCACCGGCGTCTGTGTCGATGGTGCCTTCCAGCAGATTTATGCTGCCGGATAGTAGTGAAGAGCTGCTATTGCCTTCATTAACCTGCAAAGCCCCGTTCGCAATGAACGGCGCGTGATCATTGACCGGTAACACCTGCACGTCGATGGTGACGGTGTGTGTGTTGCCACCCTGGTCTTCAATGACATACGAGAACTGGTCAGTAGTGGTCTCTGAATCGTCGTGCTGGTAGCTGAAGGTGCCGTCTGGCCGAACGGCAAGTGTGCCGTTTACTGGATCTTTGATCTGCACAATGGTGATCGTGTCGCCGGCGTCCTCATCGACGCTGCCCGCCAGCAGATTGC
>CAZYDV010000027.1:9290-31362 GCA_964646405.1 uncultured Granulosicoccaceae bacterium
TGATGCCCGATTCGAGGGAGTCGCTGCTGGCGCCTTCATCAACCAGGAGGGTGCCATCGGCAATGATCGGCGTGTGATCGTTGACCGGCTGAATCTGAACGTCGATGGTTACGGTGTGAGTGTTTCCGCCGTCGTCCTCTATGACGTATGAGAACTGATCAGTGGTTGTTTCCGAACCGTCGTGCTGGTAACTGAAGGTGCCGTCTGGCTGAAAGGCGAGTGTGCCGTTTGCCGGATCATTGACCTTAACGATCGTGATGGAATCGCCGGCGTCCTCATCGACGATGCCGGCCAGCAAATTGCTGATGCCCGATTCGAGGGAGTCGCTGCTGGCGCCTTCATCAACCAGGAGGGTGCCGTCGGCAATGAATGGCGTGTGATCGTTGATCGGCTGAATCTGAACGTCGATGGTGACAGTGTGTGTGTTTCCGCCGTCGTCCTCTATGACATAGGAAAATAGATCAGTGGTTGTCTCCGAGCCGTCGTGCTGGTAACTGAAGGTACCGTCTGGCTGCACATTCAGTATGCCGTGTTGTGGTTTATTGACTACGATATTGACAATTGAATCATGCTTGTCTGAATCGACAAGGCCATCGAGCAAGCTGGATTGTCCATCTGATAATGTCGTTGTAACAGCCCCTTCGGAGACACTCAGCGTATTGTCCGGTACAAACGGTGCGTTATCGTTTACCGGACTTACATTAACCTCGATTGCATCGACATTGACGATGTTTTTTCCATCACTGAGGTTGACAGTAAAACTGTCGGTGAAATTCTCACTGTCGTCGTGGCGATAAACGACAATCGCATCATCCAGTTCCTTCTGTGTGAAGCTGTTGATGGCGATCGATGGTGCGCTGCTCAGTGCGATATAGCCGTATACTGGCGGTGAAACCAGCGTATAGATCAGTTCGTCGGCTTCGGTATCGGGGTCGTTTGCCTGTAATACTGAACTCGTAATTGGCTGAATCGTGCCTTCATCCACTTTGAGGGGAACACCGGTATCTACCACAGGTGGTGAGAAAACCACGCTGGCCGGAAGTATCGTCAGCGCACCGGGCGACGATACATTGGCCAATGCGATGGTATGGTTCTGCAATGTGTCGTCGCTTGTCCAGATGGATCCGCTGTTTGCACCGGATGGATTCCTTGAGTGCCATACGGTTTGTGAAGCGGGATCGTATGCTATTCCGACTATCGATTCGGTTCGGTTTGTCGGCGTGAAATTGATCACGGTCTGAACTGAATTGGTGGCGGGCTCATGTTCCAGCGCTACCATGTTGTAGGTATTGTCTGCGAACAATGCCTGGTTTTTTTCGGTATTCCAGGCCACGCCCAGTGGGGCTGCATCGCCATTCGTATCGGCTGCCGGGTAGATCAATTGGGCAGTCAGGTTGAGCAATGTGTAGTGGGGTAGCATGATGGTGGCGCCGAGATCGGTCCAGGCCAGCCACTCGTCCCCCGTATCGCTATCGCGGTGGAATTCAATATCATGCGCTAAGCCCATCGGGATGCCGGAAAACTGATTGGCAGAGAAGAGGGTGTCACGGTAGCTCAGTTCAGTGCCGTTGATCGTGTACGCCAGGATCGAGTTATTCAGCCCAAGGTTCGCAAGGTTAGCGTCGTTTGTCAGATATAGAGTATTGCTGTCAGAATCAATCGCAAGGCCTCGTGGTGCGAGGATGCGGTTGTCAATACTGTTATTAAGTACGGTCGTGGCATTCCGCCCGTCTATGTCTGCCACTACCACGTTGCCAAAGGCACCGTTGGATTCGGTCCAGAACAACTTGTTGCTGGTGCTGTCGTATTCAATGTCCTGTGGTGTCTGTGCTGTGATTGCGATCCGTTGTATCGATGACAATACGGGGCTGGCAGAGTCACTTGCAGTCGCGCGATATATCGCGTTGTTTTCCATGTCGGTCCAGTAGACCTTGCTGGATGCGTATGGATTGCGATACTCACTCGCGCCGATATCCGTGAATTCGTTGCCAGTCACGCCCGTGGCGTCCATTTGGAAACTGCCCTTGCCGGCGTCGATTGCATGGCTTGTACTGTTCAGGGGCATCGTTGGAACTGGGCCACCATTGTCCTGCAGTGGCTCCAGGCCCGGGTTGGCATTGATTAGATCACCCAATGCATGAAAATTGTCGGGCGTGTTGTCAAACAGATTAAACCCGCTGGAGTAGTTGCCCAGCAGGTGGTCGGGCCCATTGTCTGAGGTGTTGTCCGCAAAGATTGATGTGGTGACGCGGGTCATTCCGGAATCGGCTGCAATGGCGCCGGCCATTTGCTCTGATGTGTTACCGGAAAACGTGGAGTTGGTAATTAGAATGGCACCATCCTGTGCCAGGATCGCTCCACCGTTTCCACCAGTAGAATTGCTATGAAACGTGATATTGTACAGGCCGCTGGTGCCACCGTTACCGTTGGCGAATGCGCCACCGCCTATAGCAGATGAATTGTTATTAAATGTTGAGTCAGCTACCAGAATTACGTCGTTGTTATGCAGTGCTCCAGCGTATTCACCTGCGATGTTATTCTGGAAGTAGGTGGAATAAACTGATGTAACACTATTGGAGTTCACTGCGCCTGAGCCATTGTCCGACAAATTTCCAACAAACTGGCTGTGTGTTATTGTGACTTTGCCAAACGCATATACAGCCGATCCATGGTAGGCAGCACGATTATTCTCAAATGTTGATTCCGCTACAGTGATGTCGCCTCGATTTACGATAGCGCCGCCGCCATCATTGGTTGATCGATTGGAGTTGAAAGTGGAGTCTTCGACGGACAATTGCGTCTGTTCGTCCGAGAAAATTGCTCCGCCGCTGGATTGCGAAGTATTGTTCTTCAGCACGGAATCGCGGACAATCAAAGTGCCAAGCTCGGCATATATTGCCCCGCCCTGGCCTGTCGTTGCATCAGAGTGCGTAATAGTCACTCGGTCGAGAGAGGTCATTCCGGCCACCTGATAGAGGGCGCCACCGTCGTTTGCGGTGCCACCTGTCATCGTCAGGTCAGATAACTCTACGATGCTGTCGTGTACTTGCAGGATTCGGGTCTCGTTGAGCCCGTCAATAGTCGTTTGGTCCTGTCCGGCTCCCCGTAGTTTCAAATCATCGGTGATATCAAGATCACCACTTGTTGCCACGTCTTCGGTTGCCTCGCCGCCGTTTGTCAGTTTGAATTCACCTGCACCCAGGATGATCTCATCGGCTCCGGCAGTATTGTTGGTCGCGAGTACTGCTTCGCGCAGCGATATCTTTTCGTCTGGCCCTGGATTTGCCTTGAGCGCGGCTATAGATGTTGTGTCACCGTCTACCAGATCTGCATCGGTGGTGACATTGATTGTCGAGGATGTGTCCGGAAAGTCACTGAGTACATCATCCAGCAACAGGGTGTTGGCGTTGTGGGCTGCCAGCTCGAGTTCTTCAATAGCAGTTGGCGTTACTTGTGGCAGGGTATCTGTAGCATCTGCTGACAGCAGCCCGTCAGGGGAAGGTTCCTCGGGGATCAGTTCGCCGAAGATACCGGCAACATCCCCGGAAAAGAGCGTCCGCGGCTCCAGGAGTTCAATCTGGCAATTGTTACCTGGTTCGCTCTTTTTCTTCGTTCCGAATTTAAGAAAGAATTTTTTGAACAAGTCCCGGCAGGCTCGGAGTGTATGTTAGGCGTTATGTTGTTATCAGATCCGTGATTTTTACTCCCTATTGAGGTAGACGACTGCCAGTGAAATATCTAAATAGTATGTATTTGGCGGGTGCATTCTCTGCGTTGAACCAGTAGCCAGTTATCGCTGTGGCTGTGAAGAGAAAAATCGTTCAGCCTATTTATGCTATTGAAAGTAGGTTGTTTTCCAGGAATTTTATCCGGCGTACGCCTGCGCCATCGCAATAAAGGATAAATTGTCAAGTGTGAGAGGTGGTGCAATCTACATGCTCTAACCACTTTAGCGGTTGTTTTTTCTCATGAGCATTGGGTCACAGCGCCCGTGCGCTCACGCGATCACGCCCGTTCTCCACTTGGTTGAGACAGCTCGCCCGTCGTGTACTGACTGCCTTTGTGTTGATTCACAGCTTTCAAGAGCAATATACAACTTCAGCCCAACGTGTGGCCAATACCACGCTTAGCCAATCCCACCAGCGCTAGTGCACGGGTTTCGTCCTGCGTATGCCAGGCACACAGATCTGTGCTGCCCTCATGCTCATTGCGTAAGTTGCCAGATACGTAGTCGACTGAATAGATGATTCGAATGCTGTGCATCGGTGACCAACCCGGCATGCTGTCGCATAGCGAATCAATGCAGACTAATCTATTGACGCTGACAGTCAGACCTGTTTCTTCCATGAATTCCCTCACCACTGCATCTTCAGGATCTTCTCCAAAATCAAGACCTCCACCGGGCAATGTCCAGTAGCCGGGGTTCATTCCTACTCGTTGGGATAAACGGCATAGCAACATTTTGTCATCGCGCTTCAGCAAGCCGTATGCTGAAACACGGGTGACGTTTTCTTTGCTCATCGGGAACTATCCGGTGGTGTTTGTGGGGGAGGGGCAGGCGGCTTGCCACCGTAAAGGGATAACTCTGCTTGACGTCACCCAATCTACGATGATAGACGTTGTTCAGGCTGGTACGGTTTGGGATAAGAATTTGATACAGTGCGAGGCCCGGAAGCGCCAGTCTATCACTACTTGCCTCTATTGCTACCTGATCAGATCCGTTAGTCAAGAAAGTTGATCAATAGTGTCTGTAACAGAAATGGCCACTGGATATCAGTGGTGGTGCGATCGCCTGGCTCAAAACGACACCAATGGTCGCCGGACTGCATTCGTTGCCCGGTATTGGAGAACGGTTCAGTAAATCAATGATGACGAAAACAAACCGCAGTTACCACCTGAACGCACATAGTGTAGTGTAGGAACCAGTCTGTCGGCGTTTTATCTGCGATGAGACTGTCCCCCATAGTTCAACGCCTGATTATCCATGTTCCTGGTGCCTTTCCCGTTTATTACCGCAACGATCTTCGCAACGGCGCTGCTGGTGCTGCGAGGGGTGGTGCTGGATCGGGGTGAGCGCCCCAGTCTGTTCTTTACCGGCTTCATCGCGATGTGCGCGCTGCAATCGCTGCTGATCGGGATCAGACACGGTTATGGAGTTTCTACACTGGCCCCGCTGTTGCCGGTGTCGGCGCTGATGATTCCACCATTAGCCTGGGCGAGCTTTGCGCGCCCGGCAATCAGGTGGTCGCTGTGCTGGCATTTGCTACCGGCGCTGATGGTGGTGCTGGCGTGGTGGGTATTGCCACCGCTGATCGATGTGCTGGTGCCGATCGTTTTCATCGTCTATGCGGTGCAACTGCTGAGGCTGGCGCTGGGGCCGGAGGCCGGATTGTCATGGGTGCGGCTGGGGCAGATGGTCAACGGTCGCCGCGCGCTTACAGTTGTTGCGGCATCGTTGATTTTCTCAGCCTTGTCTGACGTTGCGATCGCACTGGATTTTGGTGCCACCGACGGTCGCCGGCTCGGTCAGATTCTACTGGTGATGCAGACTGTATCGATTGCGGCCATGTGCCTGCTGTTGTGGGGTTCGATACCCACCGCCGCCACGCACCGACTCGACGATTCCGCCGATGCCCGTGCGCCAGCGGATCACGCGACAGATCAACCGGGCACCGAACAGGTCGCCAGTGAATTTGCCGCGGTTGATGCCGGTGTGCGTGAGCGAAAACTGTTTCTCGACCCGGGATTGAACCTTCAGCGCATCGCGCGTAAAGTCGGACAGCCGCCGCGGCGAGTATCGCAGGCGGTCAATGCCATTCAGGGCGTGAATGTGTCGGTCTGGATCAACAACCTGCGCATTGAAGAGGCGCAGCGACTGCTGCGCGATCCGGACAAAACGGTCACGCAAGTCATCTACGAATGTGGCTTTAACACCAAGTCGAGTTTTAATCGCGAGTTTAAGCGAGTGGCCGGTGCCCCACCCAGTGTATGGCGACGCAGCGTGGAGTAACTCGTCAATCGTGTTGTTGTGAGTGCAGCGTGAGAGGCAAGTTGGTTTGGCTATCGTCGAGACAGTTTAGCGTACCTGCCATGTGCCGATTGTACCCCAGTTGTGTGGTTATCTTTCATCAGTAGACTAAAAACGGCAGCGATCCCTCTTTGGGCATTGAACTCATAAGCTTCCTGGCAATTTCCTTTGCCATCGCAATCACGCCGGGCCCCGGTGTCATCTATGTCGTGTCCTATAGCTTGCGATATGGTACCAAAGCCGGCGTTGTGTCTACACTGGGGATCAACGTGGGCTCTGTCGTGGCTATATTGGTTGCCGCGTTCGGTTTGTCGGCGTTATTAACAAACTACCCCAGGCTTACGCAGTTCATAGAAATTGTCGGTGGCCTGCACATGATCTATCTGGCAACGCTGATCTGGCCTGGAAAAACTCAACCGAATCAGGAGGATCCGCTGCTACACGAGGCAAGCTACCGCAGTCTCTTCAAAAACGGCGTCATCACAAGTTGTTTGAATCCGAAGGATATACTGTTCTACGCCGCGTTTATTCCTACTTTTATACCAGATGCAGTTTACGGGAATGCATACTTGCGATATTTCATGTTTCTTGCCTTCGCCTATATGATCATCGGATTCATAACGAAAATCGCTTTTTCGGTTTTCGCAGGCTTTACGAGAAAGATGTTGCGCTCGAAAAGCGCGGGTGTCGTGAACTATCTGTCTTCGACTACGCTATTCGCACTAGGAGGGTATCTTTTAGGAAAGTCAGTGAATTTGTTCCCAAGATAGGTGTTCGGGCTTACTGTACTCGCTACTCTTCGCGCGGCTTTCTCAACGACCAGGGGCTGGGACTTCTAACAAGCCATTCAAGAATAGCCAGTACGGTCGTCTTTTTTGTTGGCTCCATGAGCGATGCCTTCACTGAGGGAATTTATAATCCAGCTGATGTCAAATAGACGGCTACGTAGCAGCAACCATTGGGGATTCGGGTTGCGGGTATTTGGGGCAGAGTTAGCTGAAGACACCGGTTAAATTAGTGCGTTGCATTACTTGGCTGTTTTCTTTCCTGGCTGCTTCAAACGATGCCGCCACCCAGTCCTGCCACTGCGGGACGTTGTTCTGCTACTTTGGCGCGATAGCCTGCAGCCCGATAGGTGGCTACTGGATCGATCGCGCCGCCGCGGTCTGAGCGAAGCATTGCCAGCAATGGCTCTACATCGGTACGAAATGCCTGCTTCAGTGTATTCGATGCCAACAGTGCGTCGTTGTTCTGCTGATGCTCTCGCAGTGCAGTGCGGTCGACGATCAGTGCCTGTACATAGGCGCGTTGCACTTCCATGGCGCTGTTCATCAGGCTTTCGATCGGGTCGGTGACGTTGTGTGATTGGTCGAGCATGTGTGCGGGATTGAATGTCTGGTCTTTCAGTTCTGCGTCGGCCAGTTCGTTGAACACCAGAAACAGGCGGTAGGGATCGATGGCGCCGCTGTCGAGGTCATCGTCGCCATATTTTGAGTCGTTGTAGTGGAAGCCGCCGAGTTTGCCAAACTGAATCAGGCGCGAGACGATCATTTCTATGTTAACCGTGGGTGCATGGTGACCCAGGTCTACCAGGCAACTGGCTTTGGGGCCGAGCTCCTGTGCGATTAGATAATTGGTACCCCAGTCTTGCACCACGGTGGAATAAAACGCAGGTTCGTAGATTTTGTGTTCCGAGAATAGTTGCCAGTGGTCGGGCAGGGTGTCGTAGACGGCTTTCATGGAATTGAGATAGTGCTCGAACTGATCTCTGAAATTGACCTGGCCCGGAAAGTTGGAACCGTCGCCGATCCATACGGTCAGCGCGTTTGATCCAATTGCCTGTCCGATTTCAATACATTCCAGATTTTGTTCGATCGCCTGCGTGCGAGTGGCGGCGTCGGTGTGTGATAGGGAGCCAAATTTGTACGAGTACGGTTGGTCGGCTTGATCCTGAAAGGTGTTGGAGTTCATCGCATCGAAATGCAGGCCGTGCTGTTCTGCCTTGCCGAGTAACAGTGCCGGCTCGGCTTTGTCCCAGGGAATGTGTAGAGATACGCCGGGCGTGGCACGGGTGAGTTGATTGATCACGGCGCAGTCGTCCAGTTTATCCATCACATCGCGTGGCTCGCCAGGCCCGGGAAATCGTGCGAAGCGGGTGCCGCCGGTACCCACGCCCCAGGACGGTACGGCAACCGCAAAGTTTGCGGCGCGCTGCCTGATGTTTTCGATGTCGATCGCGCGTGATTCGAGCTCGTCGGCAAGGGCGTTGTAGCGGCGCTGCAGTGCTGCGCGATTTGAGTCGTTGAGACGAGCTATCAGTGAGTGATCGATCATCTGCGCCACGCTTTATCAAGAGACAGCATTGCAATAAACCGGGAATCAGTGGTTTTGTCAATGGCTGGAAAAAATTTCCGGCATCGGTTGCTTGCAAGCCTGAGTTGGCGTTTAATTGAGTGGCACTGATGGTTGGGTGCGGAGGAGAAAATGCGGACAATCGAGGTTGCGGCAGACCTATGTCGGTAATCGTCGTGATGGACATTGGCAAAACCAATGCGAAACTGTGCGTCGTTGACGCTCAGTCAGGCGCTCTTGTCAGCAGTACCGGCACGCAGACCCAAAGCGTTGATGCCGCACCCTATCCGCATCTGGATACTGAGTCGATGTGGCAGTGGTATGTCGAATCACTGAAAGATCTGCAACAGACCTCATCGATTGAAACTATTGTGGTTACCGCGCACGGCGCGACCGCGGCCCTGATAGATGACGATGGCCTGGTGTTGCCGGTGATGGATTATGAATTTGCCGGCGTTGATGAACTGTGCGATGAGTACGATGCGCGCTGCGATCCGTTCGAGCACACTTATAGCCCCAAACTGCCATTGGGCCTGAACGTCGGACGCCAATTGTACTGGCAACGCAAAAATTGCAACCCGCGGTTCAGGCAGGCCCGGTATGTGTTGCCCTACGCTCAGTACTGGAGCTGGTTGCTGACGGGTGTTGCGGTCAGTGAAGTCAGTACCATCGGCTCGCATACCGATCTATGGAATCCACTGGATGGACGCTATTCTGATTTTGCCGTGCGTGAGGGTTTTGCCGACCTTTTCCCGGAGCGCAGATTCGCCGGCGATGTGCTGGGTTCGTTGCGCCCTGAAGTTCGCGAGGCGACTGGCATCGATGAAGGCTGCCAGGTGCTGGTCGGCATTCACGATAGTAACGCCTCATTGGTGCCGTGGATTTCCACACGCAAGCCACCGTTCACGGTGATGTCAACTGGCACATGGGTGATCATTTTCTCGTTGGGTACCCCATTGCAAGGGCTGCGGGCAGAACGCGATTGCACAGCCAATGTCACCATTCACGCAGAGCCTGTGGCCTGTTCGCGGTTTATGGGCGGGCGGGAATATTCCGCGATTGCGGGTGACACACCCGCAGAGGTGGGCGTCGCGGATCTTCTGCGCATCATTGATGAGAAGATTGTCGCGCTGCCGGCATTTGCGAAAGGTGGGGGGCCTTTTCCGGGCATGCAGGGGCAGATTCTGGCTGATCGGGAATTATCGAACGTTGAACGCCATGCGCTCGCCACCCTGTATTGTGCACTGGTCAGCGATGAGTCGCTGGGCTGGAGTAACTCCCGCGGCGATATCATCGTTGAGGGCGCCTATGCAAAGAATCCGTTGCTGCTGCAGTGTCTGGCGATTTTTCGCGAACAGCAGACAGTTTACGCCAGCGCCGATTCCACCGGCACGACCATGGGCGCCGCGATGCTTGCGACTGACAGTGTGGCAGCACCTGCGCTGCAAAAGGTCGCCGCCGGTGATAAGGCATTACGAAAAAAGCTACTCGCGTATCGGCAATACTGGCAACAACAGGTGAGTGCGCAACAGCGGCAGGCGGAACCTGCATGAGCGATGTTGAAGCGCCGCTGCTGACGCTGACCGATATCGGCAAGCAATTCCCCGGTGTGCGTGCACTGGATGGTGTCAATTTTGATGTACAAGCCGGCGAGGTTCACGCCTTGCTGGGTGAAAACGGCGCCGGCAAATCCACACTCATCAAAATTATCTCGGGCGTTTATCAGCCCGACGAGGGGAATATCACCCTGTTGGGCCAGGCCGTTGATTTCGATTCACCGGCCACCGCACAGCGCAATGGCATCGCTACGATCTACCAGGAGCTGTTGCTGTATCCGGAGTTGTCGGTGGCCGAGAATATTTTCATGGGCCATCAGCCGCGCACGCGCTTGGGCACGCTCGACTGGTGGCGCATGCGCAAGCTCGCCATCGAGCAACTGGCATCGCTGGATATTCACGATCTGGATGTCGACCAGACAGTCGGCAGTCTGTCGGTGGGCAATCGGCAGCGGGTTGAAATTGCCAAGGCGTTGTCGCAAAGCGCACGGGTGTTGATTATGGATGAACCTACCGCTGCGCTAACCGGTGCCGATGTCACTCGACTGTTTGCGATTGTACGGCTGTTGCGCGAGCGCGGCGTCGGGGTCATTTATATCAGTCACAGGCTGGAGGAGATTTTCGAACTCGCCGATCGTGTGACGGTGCTGCGCGACGGCGTCTGGGTGGGTACTCGGCCGGTTGCCGATACCTGTGAGGACGAGCTGATCAATCTGATGGTCGGTCGTACGATCGATGATTTGTATCCCAAGCAGGCCACGCAGATGGGTGAGCCGATTCTGGAAGTCGACAAACTTTCACGCCCGCCATTGACGCACCAGGTCAGTCTCACACTGCGACGCGGCGAGATTCTGGGTCTCGCGGGTCTGGTGGGTTCCGGGCGCAGTGAACTGGCACAGGCCATCTTTGGCATTACGCCGGCGCGTTCGGGGACGATCAAATGCCGTGGCGAGATTTGCGATATTCAAACCCCTGCCGACGCGATAGAACTGGGCATCGCGTACGTGCCGGAGGATCGCAGCACCCAGGGTCTGATTCGCCCGATGAGTGTGCGCGAAAATATTTCCATGGTGGTATTGAAAAAAATATCCGGCGGCAACCTGATCGATCACTCAGCCGAGCGACAACTGGCGCAGGATAACGTTAAAAAATTCAGTATCCGCACCAGCGGTATCGAGCAAACCGCCGACAAACTCAGCGGTGGCAATCAACAGAAAATCGTGCTCGGCAAATGGATGGCCAGTGATCCCGATATCCTGATTATGGATGAGCCAACCCGCGGCATCGATGTAGGCGCCAAGGCCGAAATTCACCGCACCATGAGCGCGTTGGCTGCGACCGGAATGGCGGTGTTGATGATATCCAGCGAGCTGCCCGAAATCATCGGGATGAGCGACACCATCGCGGTGATGCGTGAGGGCCGGCTGGTCGCGACTTTCTCACGTGGTGAGGCCACACAGGAACAGATCGCCGCGGCGATGATGGGTAGCCATCGCGCTGACACCGCAAGCGGAGCGGCGGCATGAGCAACCCTGCAGCAGCAGTTCAGGTCGGTTCGGCGAGCAATCCGTTTAAACGTTTTCTGCGATTGTTCGCCACCCAGGAGGCGGTGCTGGTACTGGCGCTGATCGCGTTGTTTGTGGTCGTCGGCTCGATCAACCCGCGCTATATTGCCGAACGCAATCTGTACAGTATCTTTCTGGGCAATGCCTATATCGCGGTGGCCGCTATCGGCATGTCCATGGTGATTATCTCCGGCAACATTGATATATCCGTGGGGTCGCTGATTGGCGTGCTGGCAACCATTAGCGGTTCCATGGCAGTGGCCGGATTCCCGTTGATTGTGTGCTGGCTGATGCCGGTGGTCTGCGGCGTGATCATTTCCAGTTTCACCGGTTACATTGTCGCCTATCTGAAAATCCCGTCGATTGTCGTCTCGCTGGGTATGCTGAGCATTTTGAAAGGCGGGCTGATAGCGGTGACTGGTGGTGCGTGGATCAACAATCTGCCCGATGGCTACGGGCTGGCGCAGTTAAAGCCGCTGGGTGTGCCGATGCCGATTTATTTCATGGTGGTGCTGACCATCCTTGCCGCGATTTGGATGCGGCAGACTGCGCCGGGACGCTCTATTTATGCCGTGGGCGGCAATGCCGAGGCGGCGCGGCTATCCGGTATTTCGCATAAGCGCACGATCATGATGGTATTTGCTATCCACGGTGGATTTGTTGGCATTGCCGCGGTGCTTTTTGCCACCCAGCTTAGTGTGATTCAGTCCACCGTGCCACCCAATCTGGAATTGACCATCATCACCGCATCGGTGGTGGGTGGGGTCAGTATTCTCGGTGGCACGGGTACGGTGATCGGCTCTACGCTCGCCGCAATTTTGCTGGCGGCGATTGGATCGTCGCTGATCTTTGTCAGTGTATCGCCGTACTGGCTGCGTGCGGTGCAGGGGGTGATGATTCTGCTCACCGTGCTTGCCGACCTGTTCCGCCGACGACGGCAGAGGCGCTAACCATGTTCGATAGCCTGTCTTGCCTGTTACTTTTTAAGCGGCCGACTCGATGCAACTGTGGTGGTGAACACGATGGCTGACAACGATACCGCGTCGCTGTGGGGCTCTGTGCGCCGCATGCTGTTGAGCCACGAAGGCGTGTTGTTTTTAATTCTGGTGGCATCGCTGATGTTTCTGGCCACCCAGACCGATCGTTTTCTCACCACAGATAATTTGCTCAACCAGTGCCGGCTGATGGCCGAGGTGGGGCTGGTGGCGCTGCCGATGACCTATGTCATCATCACCGGCGGTATCGATTTATCGGTCGGTTCCATACTGGGGCTGTGCGCCATCGTACTGGGTGTGGCGTGGAAGAACTATGGCGTGCCGCTGGAGCTTGCGGTTGTGTTGTGCCTGATGACCGGCGCGGTGGCCGGCGCGTTTAATGGCTGGTTTATTACCCGTGTGGGCGTACCGCCGCTGATCATGACACTGGCGACGCTTGCGCTGTATCGCGGGCTTGCCGAGGGCATCAGTCAGTCGCGCTCGGTGCGCGGTTATCCCGAGTGGTTTTATCAATTTGGCCAGGGTGAGTTCCTGAGCATTCCCACCCAGTTGTGGTTGCTGATTGCGGCGTTGTTGATTGCGGCTTTCGTATTATCCCGCACTGTGTTTGGGAGAACCCTCTATGCCATTGGGCACAATGAAACCGGTGCCCGGTTTGCCGGCATGGCGGTCAATCGCAGCAAAATGCTGATCTATACGATCTCGGGTTTTATGGCGGGACTTGCTAGTTTTATTTTTGTCTCCCGCGTCAGCACCACGCGCTCCGATATGGGTACCGGGCTTGAACTTGACGTGATCGCCGCGGTGGTACTGGGTGGCACCAGCATATTTGGTGGCACCGGCACTATTTTAGGCACGGCGCTGGGTGTGGTACTGATGCAACTGTTGAAGAACGGCCTGGCACTCACCGGTGTTAAGGGAGACGCCACCATTATGGTGATCGGTGTGGTGCTGATTAGCTCGATACTGATCACAAACTTTGCCCGTTCACGGCAATTTTCTGCAGCCGCGGGTCGGGCTGAGTCGTAGTTCGATTGATCCGACGCATACCGGCGTAGCGCTCTGGCCGGTATGCGGTGATCGCTGTTCAGCAAAGCGCTGTGCGGCAAAATCAGAGCGCTTTGTTATACCGATCGAGAGGAAAAAACATGTTCAGGAAACTATCATTATCCCTCGCCATTTCAGGGATGCTTTTCGGCGTATCGCAAACCAGCCTCGCCGCCGATCGCTGGGACGGCGCTGACGACCTGCCGGTATCGCCACTGGCCTGCGGCAGCGAGAGCGGCGGTGCAATGGCCGCCGCGATGGACTATGACGGCGGGCAGGCAGTAGGGGCGCCCGACAAGGCCGGCCAGGAGATCACACTGGTTGACGTGCCCAAGCTGATTGGTATCGGCTACTTTGCCGCCACCACCGAAGGCATGCGACAGGCGGCTGAAGAGCTGGGCAACGTCAACGTGAAAACCGATGGCCCGACCGAGGCTAACATCGACGACCAGATTACTTTTCTGGATAACTTTATCACTCAGGGGGTCGATGGCCTGTTGTTCGCCGCGAATGATCCGGTGGCGATTGCACCGGTGTTGCGCACGGCATTGAAAAAAGGCATTCATGTGGTCGGCTACGATGCCAACTCTGAGCCCGATGCGCGCGAATGGTTTGTCAATCAGGCCGAATTCAACGGAATTGCCAAATCGATGATGGATTCCATCGTGGCAGAAATTGGTGAGGACGGCAGTTTTGCGATCGTTACCAGTACCTTTACCACGCCGAATCAGGCGCGCTGGATTGCCGAGATGCAGGCCTATCAGGAGCAGTGTTATCCGAATGCCAAGTGGCTTGAGACCGTCGAGGCTCAGGAAGACAACATCCTGTCCTTCAATCAGGCCAACACGCTGATCAACAAATATGGCGAAGACCTTCAGGGTTTGTTGGGCATGACAAGCGTTGCCACCCCGGCATCAGCCGAAGCGGTCACGCAAGCCGGTTTATGCGGCGACGTCGCGGTCGTCGGGCTTGCCACCCCCAATGCGATGAAGCCCTATGTTCAATCGGATTGCGTGAAATCAGTGGTGCTCTGGAACCCAGTCGATCTTGGCTATGCCGCGGTACATGTGATGCGTGCAGTGGTCGATGGGAAATTTGGTCCCGGTGCGACCGAGGTCAGTGCCGGTCGACTTGGCAATCTGGCCGTGGTGAATGGCAGTGAAGTGCTGCTGGGTGCACCCTATGTATTTAACAAGGACAATATTGGCGACTTTGATTTCTAGCCATCCGCCCTTGCTTTAAACGCGCAGGACGAAAGCCGGGGATTGCCCCGGCTTTCTGTTGATGTGCGCACACCACCTCTTTTCCTTATTTTTCACGATGAACCCATGACAAATAATCAGGACCTGCAGACTCGCTCGGCGATCATCGCCGCCTGCCTCGATATGAATGCCAGTGGTCTCAATCAGGGCACATCCGGCAATATCAGTGTGCGAGCGGATGATGACATACTGATCACACCGACCAGTCTGCCGTATGGCGAAATGGAACCTGAAGATATTGTCGCGATGTCGATAGCCGGTGACTATGGTAGTTATCAAGGGCGGTGTAAGCCCTCGACCGAATGGCGATTTCATCTCGACACCTATCTAGAGCGTCCAGACATTGGCGCTATGGTGCACACCCATTCGATCTACGCGACTGCCTTATCCATGCTTCGGTTGGATATTCCGGCGTGTCACTATATGGTGGCGGTGTTTGGTGGTGCTACGGTGCGCTGTGCCGATTATGCGATCTTTGGCTCGCCGGAGTTATCGGCGAATATACTGGCCGCCATGGAAGACCGAAATTCCTGTCTGCTGGGCACCCATGGCATGCTGGTGTGTGGTGCCAATCTGAAAGAGGCGATGTGGCGGGCACGAGAACTGGAAACGCTCGCACATCAGTATTATCTGTGTATTCAATCGGGTCGCGAACCCGTGCTGCTAGACGATGACCATATCCAGCAAGTGATCGACAAAATGACAAGTGGTTATGGCATCTGGAACCACGAGCCGGGTGCCTGAACGGCGGCAGAGCAGACTATGACGGAAAAATACGCTTTCAGCATGCAACTGCGCCACGGTTGCGAGTTGGAGTACAAGCGACGGCACGACGAAATCTGGCCCGAGCTTGTGCAACTGTTAAAGCAGGCGGGAATCTCGGATTATTCTATTCACCTGGATAGACAAAGCGGCAAGCTTTTCGCGATGCTGACCCGATCGGCCGATCACAAAATGGATGCGCTTCCACAGAGTGAATTGATGCAGCGCTGGTGGGCGGCGATGGCGGATATTATGGAGACAGAGCCCGATAGTGCGCCGGTGGTGACGGAGTTAGAGCCGATGTTTTATATGGCTTAGATATGGATCAAACTGCCTTAGCACGGTTGTTTCGAAAATTTAGGGGGAAAATGATCGAACCGCGCTTGTCGGTGATAAACGGTAGGAATCCATATTAGGCTGGCTACTACTTTCACCAGGCAAGCCAGACAGTTAATCAGGTTTCTGTTTGGGGATAAAAAAGCTCAAACCTGCTGATCTTTTGTCCCTATTGTCGGTTTCCGGTAACTTGATGTTGCAACAACTCCTGTAAGCTTGGTTACGCTTTCCCACAAAAGGAACCCAGTGTGGCTATCAAAGCACCGTTGCAAGAGTTACCGATCGAAACCGCTGACAGCGGGTTTTACGCCAATTTCAATAAAATTGTGTCGCTTGCTTCCAAGATCATCATCGCCTTGATTGTGGTCTGGGCGGCTGTTTTTCCGGAAAAAGCCGGCGAAGTGCTGGGTGCGATGAAGACCTGGTCGTTTGCCAATCTCAATTACTACTACACCTGGTCGGTCGCCTTTTTTGTTTTGGTTTGTCTGCTACTGGCGCTGCACCCGCGTTGGGGCAAGATCGTGCTGGGTGATGGCGGAAAACCTGAATTTTCAAATTTTTCCTGGTTTTCGATGATGTTTGGCGCCGGTATCGGCATTGGTATGCTGGGCTACGCAACCGGTGAGCCGATGTGGCACATCGGTGACAATCCACTCATTCGCATGAGTACGCTGGAAGTTAAAGCGGCGCTCGACGCGGCTGGAATTGCCGTGGCAGAGGGCAGCACGGTGATGGCCACCTACCAGGCGCAGGTTGCTGCCGGAACGATCGCCGAAATTCCCGACCTGGTGCTCGCTAAAACTGAGTCGGCTGTTACCTCAACCTATCGATACTCATTTCTGCACTGGGGCCTGGGGGCGTGGGCCTGCTATGCGCTGGTCGGTATATCACTGGCGTTCTTTTCCTACTCTCGTGGCCTGCCGTTGACAATACGCTCAACGCTTGCGCCTTTGTTCGGACGTTCATTGACTGGTCCGGTCGGGCACCTGGTCGACATCACGGCCGTCGTGGCAACGATTCTGGGTATCAGTCAGACAATCGGTTTGGGTCTGGATTCTTTTTCCTCCGGAATCTACAACTTTACTGGTGCCGAATGGCTGATGACCACTGATGACAAAGGGGTACTGGTACCGTCTACGGGGTCCATGCTGCTGGCACTTGGTGTGGTGATGGTATGTTCTACGTTATCTGCGCTATCGGGGGTGGGAAAGGGTATCAAATGGTTGAGTAACATCAATATGGTGTTGTCGTTCAGCTTGCTTATCTTTTTTGCGATTTTTGGTGCGACAATGTTTGCGCTTAAGATTCTGGGTTTCGGCATACTCGATTACATCATTCACCTGCCCGCGATCACTTTTCAGGTGTTTCCGGCAGACGGGGCGGGCAGTCCGGGTGAATGGCAGGGCTGGTGGTCGATTTTCTACTGGGCCTGGTGGATTGCGTTTGCGCCCTTTGTAGGTATCTTTCTGGCGCGTATTTCCAGGAACCGCAGTATTCGCGAGTTTGTCGTCGGTTCAATCGTTGCACCTTCATTTATGTGCTTTTTGTGGTTCGCACTATTGGGTGGAACCGCCATTGATCTGGAGCTCAACGGTTCAGCTAACGGCAGTATATTTGCCAAAAGTCTGACCGCCCAGTTGTACGAAACCATCAACGTTCTGATGCCGGCTGCGGCAGCCGTGCTGTCGGTACTGATCGTGATTCTACTGCTGACTTATCTGGTAACGTCCGCCGACTCTGCGGTACTGGTGGTGAACACGATCAGCGCCGGTGGTTCTGAAACCGCGGCGTCCAGACATCACATTATTATGTGGGGTTTGATTCTTACTGCGGTTATCGCAGCGCTGTTGCTGGCTGGCGGACTCAACGCGATTCAATCGGCGATGATTATCGGTGCGATACCCTTTTCATTCATGATGATACTAATGGGTATTTCTTTGATCAAAGCGTTGATCAGGGACGATATGCGGCGTCAGTAGCGCTACTATCGATAGTGTGGACTTTAGTGCGTGGCAGGCCGCCGCAACTGCAGCGGCCTTTTTGCTATGCGAGATCGATTGCGACATTGATTGGCATTAGATTGCATCGCAAGGTCTTCCGGCACATACGCCTTGCGGCTTGTGGTCCCTACGGTTTTTTGTGAGAGGTTAGATGTCTGGCTTCTGAGTGGCATGACCGGCAAAGTCACGGCCAACGTCTTCGTATAAATAGTAGGTATCGACGTCCAACCCGTCAAAGGCCTTCGATTCATCCGGAAAACGGGTGGCGATGCATAGTTTGTTTTTATAGCCCGAATCGCGTGCCAATTGCGCCACCTGCAGATTCTCGCGATGGTGGCTGAGGCTGACCAGGATCAATTCGCAGTCGGCAAGTGTTGTGCGGTCCCAGAAATCGCGATCAGACGCGTCGCCGTGCACGCAGTGCCAGCCTTTGGCCGTGAGCGCGTTGGCCTGGGCGTAGTTTTCATCAATGCCGACGATGCTCTGGTGACCGTCGTCGATCAGTCGCTGGTAGGCACCCCGCCCGACGCGGCCCATGCCGAGCACCGCCACTTTGGCCCCGTCCAGCGAGCCGATCACTTCCTCTGGCAGCCGTTGCTCGCGTTCGTACTGGTTAAGTTTTGCGCAATGCCGACGGTACAGCGTATGGGCTTGTTTGTTGATCGGTGTGGCGATGAAAAACGACAATGCCATCGCGAGTGCGAGCGTGGTGATCCACTCTGGCCCCAGCAAGCCGTTTTCGGCAGCGATCGCCGCGACGATCAAACCAAATTCGCTGTAGTTGAACAGGGCGAGGCCAGTCAGCCAGGCAGTTCGAGATCGCAGCCCGAAAGCGGTGAGCAGGCTGAAATAAATCAGCGGGCGCAGCACAATCAAAAGCCCCAATACCAGCGCCACGGCCAGCAATTCCAACTCTGGCAGACCGTAGTAGCCGATCTGCAGGAAAAACCCGACCAGCAGCAGATTCTTCAGCCCTGCCAATTGGCTGTAGAGTTCGCGCGCCTTGGTTCGATGCGCACGCGCCAGCAACATGCCGAACAATAAGGCACCCAGCCCCCCTTTGAGCGCCAGGCTCTCGAACAGTCCGGCGGCACCCAGTGCAAACAGTACGCCGCCAAGTAACAGGAGTTCGCCGTGACCCAGCAGTGGCAGCAGGCGTCTAAACAGTGGAATGGTCAGTGGCAATGCTAACAGCAGCGCCGCCCAGGGCGAGGGGTAGTAGTCGGCCGTAAACACCAGATAGACGACCGCGAGTATGTCCTGCACGACGAGAATACCGATCGCGATTGAGGCATAGAACGATTGAGATTCGCCGCGTTCCTCGAACAGCTTGATCGCCAGCACCGTGCTTGAAAATGACAGCGCGAACGCCAACATCCACGGGCCGATGTTGTCGTCGAATCGCAATGGTTCGTAGAGCGTGCCAACGAGGTAGATGACGGCGGTGGTCAATGGTATCGCGATCACCATATGCAGGATCGCAGAACCCCAGACATAACGCGGCACGAGCTCGGCCGGTTCCAGTTTCAAGCCGATGGTAAACAGCAGCAGCACAATGCCGGCATCGGCCAGTGGTTTTAGTGATTCGCCATCGCCGATGCCCGCCATGTGAGCGATGAAACCGGCTGCCAGATAGCCGAGCAATGGCGGGTAGCCGAGCTTGCGCGCGACCAGTCCGGCACCGAAGGCGACGATGATGACGACGGGTTCCATTGAAACGATTCTTGATTGCCAGCTACAAGAGTAGCGGAAACCGGCGGCGCAGGTTTAGTCGATCAAGAGGCTGGATATCGGTGATGTCGACCCACTTTGGGACGACTCGCTATCTGTCGATTGAATGCGCCGGCAGCGGGTGTGGGTGCGGCGTTGTTTAGCGGGATCGCGAGGTGTCAGCGCTAGCGACAACGCGCCGCCTGGCGCGCTCGGTTTTGCAGTTTTTTACGCTGTTTTTCGCTGATCACGCGCTTGGCACGATGTGCCAGTGGCTTTGGGTCGATGATATCGACGTGTTGCATGTTGTCCAGATCGATTGCGTGGCTCAGCCAGTCGAGCAAATTACCCCCGAACGCCGGTTCGCTGTTCATCACGTAGATGGTGTAGTCGGAGAACGAACGGGTGTGGATGTCGTCGCTCCAGAGTTTACTGCGCCGCATGTTGCGATGTCGGTATCGTCGATCGTCTGCCTCGCACAAGACCAGATACCATTTTGCCGACTCGGGATAACCGCTGGCGATTAGAGTCACAGTGAGGCCGCGGCGGCTGGTGTGCTCTACCTGCTTGCGGTAGGTTCGAGACGCGGCCGCGTAGACGATGTCGGGTATGCCGAACTCGTCCAGCTCGGCGCTGTTGTCGTCGTTGAGCTGCGGTTTGATTTCTACTGCCAGTTGTCGCCCGCCGCTTTCGACCAGAAAATCAAACGATTGATGTGTCGCACCCGAGTATTGCACCGAGTCGCACATGGAGCGCAAATGCAGCGCCCACGACGCCTCCAGTGTGCTGGCGTATTGGCCAACCGGTCGTGCCTTGATCGAATAGGTTTTGTTCGCACCCACGCGCTTGTCGCTCCTTCGCTGGTCGGCTGTGCTTGTGCTCCGAATAAGAAATGTGATGCAACCTGCATTTAAGGCTAGCGGCGGCTAGGCGCACTCGTTTAGCAGGTTGTTGTATCAATCCGGGTGGCCTGCGAGAGGGGGCGACGCGGATCAGTCGAGTGCGCGGATCGAGAACAGTTCGCGCAGGACCACTTGCCCTTTGGCCGTTAGCTGCAGTGCTCTCGAATCCGCGACCCGTCGCACCAGATCGTGGTGGAAAAAGTGCTGGCAGATCGCGGCGCCCACCTTGCCGGCGATGTGCGGCCGACGCTCGCTCCAGTCCAGGCACGGGCGGCAGATCGGCCGCCGCGAAGGTTTTTGACCGGCTTGCTGCAGATCGATGCCGGCTCGCGCCAGCGCACGGGCGCCGCGGGCGGTCAGGCTGCCGGCCTCGTCGTCGAACTCGATCCACTTTTTCTTCAGCATGCTGTCGGTAATCGCCACCCCGAGGCGACCGGCGAAGTGGTCGTAGCAGGTGCGCGCGCGGCGCATGGCCTGATCACGCGGACCGGTGAAGATCGGCCGGGTTGGCGCGGGCGACAGTTGCGCCAGATTGATCGCGCTCTCGATAAATTTTGCGACCTCTGGTGTGGCCAGCCGGTGGTAGCGATGGCGCCCCTGCCGATGCACGGTCAGCAGTTTGGCGTCGACCAGTCTGGCCAGGTGCGCGCTGGCGGTTTGTGGCGTGATGTTCGCGCTGTTGGCCAGTTCAGTGGCCGTCAACGATTGCCCATGCATCAGCGTACACAACATAGCGGTGCGCGCGGGTTCGCCTATCAGAATGGCGATGTTCGAGATCTCATTGGTGTTCATTGTCTGCTCCCATCGGGATAGTAGCATCGCCTTACCGCCGTCGTTTCGGTGCCGGCCGAAGTAATCTGACGGCCACTTCGGTCTGCAACGAAACCAGTTGATCTGCTGGCAGCCATGATGGGTTCAGGCAAACCAGGCGGAGATACTGACCATGAATTCGAAGAGCATCGATAACACGCTGGTGCGTGGTGTGGACGGGCACTTATCAGTGGCCAGGCGCGGCCGCGAGTGGCTGGCGCGATTGTATCTTGCGCTCGCGATCGGGCGCGAGCGTCGCAGGCTGCGAACACTGACTGATGACGCGCTTGCCGATATCGGTCTCACGCGTCAGCAGGCGCTGCTGGAGTCGCGGCGCGGATGGCTGGATTTGCCCGCCGAGCGCGTGCGTGCGATCGAGTAGCGCGCGATGATCAGATCGGAGATCTGCCCGCTCGATTAAAGTTCAGAGCGGGACGTGCAGGTCCGGCTGATTGCCTGAAAAAGGGGACAAGGTGCTTCGGTGCCCACGTTTCGCAAATGGGCAATACATCCCGGTGCACCTGAGATAGACTGGTGCTCCTTGAGGGGCTTCACGATGGGGTGCGGCGGTTGGACATTCTGCAGTTGCTGATTGGCGGTTTCGCCAACGGCTGCATCTACGGGCTGGTAGCATTGGGTTTTGTGCTGATATACAAAGCCACGGAAGCGGTCAACTTCGCACAGGGCGACATGATGATGATCGGAGCCTTCGTCCCCCTGACCATGGTCAACGACCATTGGTGGGGG
>CAZYDV010000028.1:0-30321 GCA_964646405.1 uncultured Granulosicoccaceae bacterium
CTGTCGCACGAGATCGGCGCCTTCATCGCAGGCGTGGCACTGGCGACCAATCCGATCGCACGCTTCATCGCCGAGAGCCTGAAGCCGCTGCGCGATTTTTTCCTGATCATGTTCTTTTTCGGCCTCGGCGCTGGCTTCGATCCGATTAAGGCCTCGGCAGTGCTGCTGCCGGCTGCCGCGCTCGCGGCAGTAGCGCTGACGCTGAAGCCGCTGATTTTTTCCCTGTTGCTGCGTCAGCAAAACGAAAAGCCGGGCGTCGCCTCCGAGATCGGTGTAAGGCTGGGGCAAATCAGCGAATTTTCGCTGCTGGTGGCGGTGGTCGCCAGCGGTGCGGGCGTGCTGTCAGAGGATGCCTCGCTGTTAATACAGACCGCGACGATCCTGACGTTCATCGCCTCATCCTACTGGATTGTCGCCCGCTATCCCACGCCGATCGCACTGGATGAAAAACTCCGCAGGGACTAGTGAGAGGCTTTGCAGCGGGCAAAAAAAAGGCCGGCGAATGCGCCGGCCTTGAATTCAAATATGCGTGAAACTACTTCGCTATTATATACCCAATTGCCAGTTTCAGTTGTTCATCGGTCAAATTTGTTCCACCGCGTGGCGGCATACCACCCTTGCCGGCGATCGAGTTGGCCAGCAGTGCGTCCATACCACCTTCCGCCATCCGCGCGTCCCAGGCGGCTTTATCGCCAAACTTTGGGGCATTGGCAACACCGGTGCTATGGCAGGCGGCGCAAATCGTATCGACGGCGGTCTTGACGTCCTGCGGCACTTCGGCGGCCGCAACCGTTTGCGTCTGGGCCGCAGGTGCTGCGGGTGCTGCCGGCTGAGCAGGCTGCGCACCAGCACCCTCGGCACCGGCGCTGGCACCCGCCAGAAACAGCGTGTAGCGGACCGCTTCGCGCAGTTGCTCGTCGTCGAGATCGGATTCGGCCCTGGGTGGCATCGCACCCTTGCCGTTGATCACGCTGGCTGTCAGCTCATCAATGCCTTTGTCTGCCAGTTTGTTCCAGCTAACGCTGTCATCCAGACGCTGCGCGCCAGTCACACCCTTTTCGTGGCACCCTGCGCAGTTGGTGGCGACGACGGCTCGTACCTTGACGTCGAAGTCTTCCGCGCCGGTGACCTGGCTATTGGCCACTGCCAGCGCCTCGGGGGCTTTGGTTTCATCGGTGCTGACCTGCTCGGTCTGCGTGCTGGGTTCGTCTGCGGGCTTTGACGCCTGCTGGACTTCCTCGGCCTGCGGTTCGGCCGCCGACTCGGCTTGCGCTGGCGGTGCCGCGATGCGTGATTTGCCAACCGCACCGACGCGATCCCGCAGAGCGCCCTGCACCACCGGATCGTTGCTGTAATCGACGCCGGGGCTCAACATATTTGCCACCACAATGCAGAACAGTGTGAATAGCACGAGCGCGCCGATTACCACGCCAAATGTTTTGAAAAAAGCCGAGTCGCTGTGACTCATCCGCACAATCCCCCTATTTGCTGCTTTCGTGGGCTACTCGCTGACCCGAGACTGGCCTACCGGTCCCAGTTGAACCTGCATCATGTTCATGACCAACGGGTCAGATGCGTTGTCAACTGTCGGTGAAAGCATATTTGCCAAAATCATTATGACCAGGGTAAACATCACCAATAGTCCCAAGACAATACTCATAATCCTTATGAATACAGCATCTTCATTCCCGTGCATCGGGTTCTCCCGTTAAATGGTTGTTTAGTGTTGGTCGGGCGAACGCCGAAACAATCTCGCAGCAGGTGCGAGGCGCTGAATTCTAGCAATCGCATCGACGCATAACAATTATCGCGTACCGGACTCGATCAGCTTGAGCCGGCGAATACGCGCCGCAGCAGTTCTGTGGTGCGGCGTACCGGATTTTCACGAATCGCCTTTTCCTCTTTGGCGACGTAAAAAAATACGCCATCGAGCGCGTACTCGAGCACATGCTCAGTCAGGTCGGCGTCCACTTTGGGGGCAAGTGGAATTCGCCGATACGACGTGAGTAACTGATCGAACGCGCGAACTGCGCCCACCTGCGCCAGACTCGAATCCACGATCGGACGCATTTCCGCGGCCAGCGCATCGCCGGATGTCCTGCGGAAGTACTGTGTAGCGGCATCATCCGTGCCGCCAAGAATATTTTTTGCGTCGGCCAGCGTCATCTGCCGAATCGACTCGAGAAAAATATCTCGCGCCTTTGGCACCGCAGCCTCGGCTGCGTCGTTAAGACGATCCTCAAGGCTGTTAAATGCCCCGTCCAGCCCGACTTTGGAGGCCACATCGCGCGCGTTCGCCACTGCTCTGGGCAGTGGAATGCGAATGTTGGCATCTCCGCCAAAGCCGTTTTCCTGTCCGAGCTGCGTGGTGACGTTGTTCGAGCCAATCGACAGCGCCTGCTTCAGCCCGCGCGCGATCTCGTCACCGCTCAGCGCACTGTCGCCCGCGAGCACAGCGCCAGCGACACGATTGAGATCCTCTAGAGAGGGTCCGTTGCCGGAACAGCCGGCCACAGCCAGAGTACTGCTAAGAATGAGCACGCGAAAAAACATGATTTTCTCCGAAATCCTTCAAATGTGAGGCGGTAAATGACGAGTGAGGTGAGTAACTGCGGCAGTACAACATCCTTTGCGGGAAAAATTGAGCAAGCTTGCCAATTTTCCACCAAAGCACACGCCGCTCCCGGATCGTGGGACTGGCCAATGTTCGCACCAAATTGCCGACCGAGATACGGATCAGCGGTGCCTGCGTCTTTGCCAAGGAACTCACAAAGCCCGGCCACCGGTACCACCAAGCCTGCTCGCTGGTTCATTTGTTGCTGATTTGCTGGTCTGGAGCGCTGACCGGACATCGGCTGATCAGTCGCGTGATGACCATCTTTTTCGTGAGCACTGGATCTTCGGTGCCGAGGTTGCACCCTATCAACAGACACCCAGACCCGGCTCCAACACCACTGCCCAGCAGACATGACAAACCAACGGTACAAGTTTGATGATCGCGTCCGGAATTCCACTGTCTGACCCAGCAGCCGATCCGGCCGGCGATGCTGTGCATCCGCGTCAGCCTGCTGTCGGCGGCGTGTCACCCGACCGACACCAGGAGTCGGTCAACGAGGACGGTATTGGCGTCAATGTCTCGACCTGCGGGCTGAGCAACGAGCTCGCCAATCGCTGGCTGGTTTGGCAGTGCAAGATGATCGCAGACGTTATCTCTGCAGCCGTCTACCACACGGATGGTTCGTGCCTGGCCACCTGGCCGGTTGAGACCGACGGCGAGGACGTACTGCAAAAGACCGCCGACGCGGCACGGCAGAACAATCGCGCCATCATCCGAACCGAAGTCAACTTCGGCATTAACGACAGTCGTATCGGCGATGCGATCGCCACACCGATCTATGCGGTCGGACAACCGCTGGCGTATGTTTCGGTGGTCATGACGCCGCGACCACAGTCGCGTCAGAACGCTGTGCTGCAGCTCATTCAATGGAGCGGTTACTGGCTTGAATCCCTGTCGCAGTTGTCTAACGGTATTCACCAGGAGTCTTCTACTTTCACGCAGTCGCTGCTGACAGCAATTCTCGGCCAGACCAGCTCGCAACAGGTGGCGATGCAACTGACCAACCAACTGGCGATACGACTCGCCTGCGAGCGTGCATCACTCGGCATTCGCGAGGGGTTGGTGGTTCGGCTGAAAAGCATATCCGGGTTGGCTAATTTCGATGGTCGCACACAACTTTCCCGCTGTATTGAGGCCGCGATGGAAGAGGCGCTCGATATCGACGAGACGATTTGCTATCCGCCGCTGCCTGGCAAGAATTTTCCCGATAAGGCCCAGCGCGACCTGATCGCACAACAGGGCAGCACATCGGTTGCCACACTGCGGGTGCCGGGTCGAAGCGGCCATTTCGGCGCCATCACGCTAGAGCGCAACACCGGTGCACCGTTCGATGCCGACACCGTCGACTGGTGTCAGTCCGTGCTGGCAGTCGCCGGTCCGGTGATCGAACTGAAACGCTTCGAGGAGCGACCTCTCTGGCGCAAAGCACTGGATGCCATGCGCACCACCCTCGTCGACCTGCTCGGCCCGGAGCGCCTGAAGCTGCGTGTGGTCAGCGCATCGATTCTCGGCGTCCTGCTGCTGGCATCGATCTTCAGCGGCACTTACGAAGTCCGTGCACCGGCCAGAATCAGTGGCACGGTCTCGCAGGTCGTGGCCGCACCACTGGCCGGATTTATTAAGTCGGCCGAGGTTCGCGCCGGCGACACGGTCGCCAACGGTCAGCTACTCGCGAACATCGATGATCGATCACTGCAACTTGAACTCACCAAGTGGCAAAGCGAGAAGAACAAAACAGACAAGGCCTATCAGGAAGCCCTGGCGATGCGCGCTCGGACCGAGCTCAGCATTCTGCGCGCCAAGGCCGATCAAATCGATGCCGAGCTCGCCCTGGTGCAGTCGCAAATCGAGCGTACCAATCTGCGCGCACCGTTTGCCGGCTACATCGTCAGCGGTGATCTAAATCAGTCACTTGGCTCACCGGTAGAGCTGGGCGATGTGCTGTTCGAAGTGGCGCCGCTAAACCAGTATCGCGTGGTGCTGGAAGTCAGCGAGCGAGATATGGCGGGTGTTGAGAAAGGACTGCCGGGGCGCATTCGCATCGCCGCAATGCCGCGGGATCCGATTGGCTTCGAGGTAGTGCAAATTGTTCCGCTGGCGGTATCCGACGATGGCGGCAGCTACTTTCGAGTCGAGGCGCAACTGGAGCGCGAGCTCGCGCAGTTGCGACCCGGCATGGAGGGTGTGGCGAGAATCGAAATTGGCGATCGCAAGCTGCTTTGGATCTGGACACACAATCTCTTCAGTCGCCTGCGTATGTGGTTCTGGTCTCTGGGTTGGTAACGACGCGTGAACGACTCGGCTATCACAAACGGCTGGCAGCAGATCGAGGGTCTCAGGCCTCGACTGCGCTCACACACGCATGCGACCGCGCACGTCTATCGCGGGCGGCGCTGGTATGTTCTGGCCGATCGCGCCAGCAATCGACATATGCGCTTCAACGAGCACGCCTATGAATTCATCGGTCGTCTCGATGGCGAAAAGACCGTCGCCGAAATCTATCAGGAGTCGCAGACCTCACTGGGCGACAACGCACCTTCGCAACAAAATATTATTAACCTGCTGACCCAGCTCTACTCCGCCAGCGTGTTGCACAGCAGCATGCCACCCGATGTTGAAGAGCTGTTCAAGCGCTATCAAAGTGAACGCCGTTCCAACCGTTTTCGCCGCTGGCTCAATCCGTTATCTCTACGCTTTCCGTTATTTGATCCAGACAATTTTCTGAATCGTTATGCGACATTGATCAGGCCGCTGTTTTCAACCGCAGGAATCGCTGTATGGGGTGTGACGATCGCCCTGGCGCTGCTGACACTATTTGTCTCATTTGGCGAAATTAGCGCAGCCGTTGGCGATCAGATCATCAAGCCTCAGAACCTGTTGATCATGCTGCTGCTGTTCCCACTGATGAAAGCACTGCATGAATTCGGGCATGCATTTGCAGTCAAAGTATGGGGTGGCGAAGTACACGAAATGGGCATTACGCTGCTGGTACTGATGCCGATCCCCTATGTCGATGCATCTGCCGCCTGGGCATTTCAGGAAAAGTACAAACGCGTTCTGGTCGGCGCCGCTGGCCTGATCGTCGAGCTATTCATCGCCGCCGTGGCATTGATCATCTGGGCGGTGGTCGAACCGGGCCTGCTGCGCGATACCGCACTGGCTGCATTTTTCATCGGTGGCGTGTCGTCGATCTTCTTCAATGCCAATCCGCTTTTACGATTCGACGGTTACTACATCCTGCAGGATCTGGTCGAAATACCGAATCTGTACTCGCGCTCCAGCCGTTACTGGTTGTATCAAATAAAAGTCAGAGTACTGGGCCTCAAGGATTCTGCCTCGCCCGTCACTGCCGAGGGCGAACACCAATGGTTCCTGGGTTACGGCGCATTGGCCTGGATGTATCGCATGGTTATCATGGTGGTGATCTCCATTTTTCTGGCAAGCAAGTATTTTGCAGCCGGCGTGGTACTGGCTTTGTGGTCATTCATTCTGCTGATTGTGCTCCCGCTCTATCGCGGCATCAGATACCTGGTGTCCAACCCGGAGCTGTCGGGCATTCGCAAACCGGCCATTCGCAACGTCGCCGCCGTATCCGTTCTGGTACTGGCGCTGATTTCCCTGTTGCCGTTTAGTCTGCACTCGAATGCACAGGGGATTGTCTGGGTACCTGAACAGGCGCATTTGTTTGCCAAGAGCGACGGATTCGTCACACGTGTTCACGCTGAGACTGGCGACGAGATCGAGGCCGGGACGTTGTTGGTCGATCTGCGCAATCCCAACCTGCAAGCGCGCGCCAATGTGCTGCAGGCTCGCTATCGGGAGCTAAAAGCACGCTATACCAGCGAGCGCTTCGATCAGCCGGTCAAAGCCGATCAGACGCAGGAGGAAATGCTGGCCGTACAGGCGGATCTCGAGTCGATCGACGATGACATCAACGGGCTGCAAATTTACGCCAACGTCAGCGGTCGCTTCGTCGTCGATGAACAGCGCAAACTGATGGGAAGTTTCATCAAGAAGGGCGAGGCAATCGGTTACATCGTAAGCCCCGATCAACTGATCGTGCGGTTGGTCGTACCGCAACAGACGATTGGGCTTGTACAAAGAAAAATGCGTGATGTTAGCGTGCGACTGGTCGAACAGCCCCATCACACGCTGCAGGCCGAGCTGCTTCGGCAAACGCCATCCGGATCGGTGGCACTGCCGAGCCGCGCTCTCGGAGCCACCGGCGGCGGTGATGTGGCAGTAGACGCCAGCGACCGGAGTGGCACCACTGCAGCCGAGCCTGTCTTCCAGATCGATCTCAAGCTTTTAGATTCATTTAACGTTGCAGGCTTGGGCAGTCGCGCCCTGGTACGTTTTAACCACGGCAGAGAAAGTCTGGCACAGCGCTGGCTACGCGGTATTCGACAACTCCTTTTGAGCCGCCTGTCGATATAGATAAAGCAATCAAACGAACCCGAAGGTGATCCAGATATGAAACGGCAATGGACCGGCACACTACAAACGGCTGTCGTCACAGCAATGCTCGTCGCGCCGCTGGGCTCTCCCATGGCGCAAACCACTGACGAAATCGAACCCGCGGTAGAAACGGCAGTCGCTAACTCACTTCCGTCGATGGATTGCATCGTACAACCCAGTGAGGTGGTTGAACTGGGGACAAGCGTATCCGGAATACTCGAGCAACTGAACGCTGATCGCAACGCTTTTGTCAGCGAAGGTGAAGTGGTGGCACGCCTTGAATCGAGCGTTGAGCAGGCCACACTCGAATTGGCAACCGCCCGCGCCGACCTCGAAACCACGCTGCAACTCAGAAAGGAAAACGCTGCATTTGGCAAGCGCACGCAAAAGCGCAATCAAAAGCTGTTTAAGGACTCGACTATCTCTGCCTACGATATGGATCGGGTAAAGACCGAAACCTATATTGCCCAGCTACAGGCAAAGCAGGAAGAAGACAATCAGCGCATTGCCCGTCTGGAGGCAGCGCGCGCGCACGAAGCCCTTGAGCAACGCACACTGCGCAGTCCGATCAATGGCGTCATCATGGAACGCTACAAATCGATCGGTGAATATATCGAAGCCGAACCCGTATTCAAAATCGCGCAACTCAATCCGCTGCATGTCGAGTTGATTGTACCGATCGACCACTTCGGCTCCATTTCTCGTGGTATGCAGGCTGAGATCCATCCAGAGGTTGCGCCCGACGGGCTCGATCGCCAGATTGCGACAGTTGTCAGCGTCGATCGTGTGGCGGATGCTGCCAGCGGTACGTTCAGTGTGCAACTAAGTCTGCCCAATGCCGGCTACCGAATCCCCAGCGGTGTGCGTTGCCACCTCGAATTTCTACAGCAGGAACTGGCCAGCACCGACCCATAGCGTATCAGTAACGTCAGGCGATTGGCAGTGTTCTGCTGATCGCCTGGCAAACCGCGCTCAAGATGATCCGGCATCTCTCCTGTTCCCACCGGGGCGACCCACACTCGCCATCAGATTGACAGCAATCGAATTCCGCATGGGAATGTCCTTGTGCTGCTTTCAACCTATCTGGGTAGCCAGCTTTCGAATCTCGAATTTTTCCGCCTGCCAACCGCCCTGATTTGCCGCTATTGGCGAACGATCACGCACAAAGCGCTCATCATCACAATGTTATTTCCCGGGACGCGTCGATCGGCAGAACTCTTGCCCTGTTTACCCGAATGACAAACCTACCCAACCGGGTAGACTCAGAATGACAGCGCCTGGTTGATTAGTGACGAATAATCGGAAAAACCGAGATGACTCGAGTACGGCAAAACGCTCTATTCTTGAGCCACTCGAATCAAGGATGCTATTTTCAGCCGACAATTTGCTCGGCAGTTATTCGCTGCCTGACGATTTGTCTGAGCAGCAGTCAGAGCTGCCACTGCTAACCGCGGCAGCCGAACCACACAGTGACGCAGAGCGGCCGCAAGCGACACTCCCCGCCGACGAAGAGTCCACCCGCCCGCTGCGCAGTGAACTGGTTTTTCTTGATCGCTCAACGCCAGACTATCAGCTATTACTAAATGAAATTTCCGGCGGCAACATCAACGCGCGCCTGGAGGTCGTACTGATCGACGAGGGCGATCACGGTCTCGACACGATATCCACTGCTCTGGTAGACCGTAGCGGCATCGACGCGATTCACATTATCAGCCACGGCTCCGATGGCAATGTCCAGCTGGGTAGCGATCTGCTGAATGCGAGCACGCTGGCATCATACAGCGAGCAAATCAGCCAGTGGTCGGATTCGATGGCAACCGACGCCGACATTCTCTTCTACGGATGCAATCTCGCCCAGACCGAAAATGGCGTGCAGCTCATCGACAGCATCGCAGCACTCAGCGATCGAGATGTCGCGGCCAGTGACAACCTCACCGGCGATCAGCGACTCGGTGGGGACTGGGATCTGGAATACCAGACTGGCCCGATCGAGACCGCCACAGCGCTCAACGATGACGATAGCTGGCCGCACGTACTGCTCACCTACTACAGCGTCGACAACACCTTAGACACTGGCCCCGGTTCGCTGCGACAGGCGATTCTCGATGCGAACGGCAACGCCGGCAACGACGCCATCGTGTTCAATATAACGGATGCGGGTCCACACGTCATCGCGCCGACGAGCGCCCTGCCCCAAATAACAGACACGGTGTTCATTGATGGCTGGAGCAACCCCGACTACGCATCCAACGGAGTACCCGTCATCACTATCGACGGCACCGGCGCCGGCGCAGCGGATGGCCTTGAGCTCGCTGCTGGCAGCGATGGCTCGGTCATACGCGGCCTGTCAGTTATCAACTCAGGGGACGATGGCATTGCGATATTCTCCGACAACAACTGGGTCTACGGTAACTATGTCGGTGTTCAGATAGATGGCGTCAGCATCGCAGGCAATTCTGACGATGGCATACAGATACAGGACGGATCGAACGGCAACAGAATCGGTACCGATGGAGACGGCACCGACGATATCGCCGAGCGCAACGTCATAGGTGGCAATACCAACGGCATTGCCATATTCGGAAATTCTGTAACGACAGGCAACGTAATCGCTGGAAACTACATCGGTGTAGCGGCCGACGGAAATTCAGACGTTGGAAATACCAACGACGGTATTGAACTGCGCAGCGGTCCAGACGCGGTCACCATTGGTGGTGCGAGCAGTGTTCTTGGCAATGTTATCTCACACAACGATGGTTCCGGTATCGATCTTCGGGACGAGTTAACTGATAACAACATCATTCAAAATAATCTGATTGGTACTTCCGCAGACGCAAGCCAGAACATCGGAAACGGACAGAACGGTATATCCATTCAAAATGGGTCAAATGACAATCAGATTCTGAATAACACTGTATCCGGTTCGGGTGCCATCGGCATCATGATATCGGGTGACAACACCGGTAATGTCGTACGCGGCAACACCATTGGAACGGATGTATTTGGCGTAAACAACTGGGGCTCCGGAGAGGAAGGTATCCTGCTTGCGGATGGTGCCAGCAACAACACAATTGGAGGTGTTGGCGTTGGCGAGGGCAATACCATCGCGTTTAATGGTCAGACAGACAACGAGTTTAATGCCGGGGTATCAGCCGAGGGCGGTTCCACAGCTAACAGCATTCGTGGCAATAGTATCTATGCCAACAACGGTGCGGCCATCGATTTGTTTGCCGCCACTTCCGCCGACGGCATAGACCCTAACGATGCCGGTGATACAGATACTGGTGGGAACAACAAACAGAACTGGGCCATTCTCAAATCGGCAAGCATCGCCGATGACAACACATTCAGCTATGAACTGGATACCACGACACTCACGGCGGGCACCTATACGGTTGATTTTTATACCAGTACCGACCGCGACGGTGGCAGAGTCGAAGGCGAGCGCTATATCGGCACTGTCACCGGTGTTGCCAGCGGCAACAGTGCATTTACCGGAACCTTGCCAGGTATAACACTCGCCACGGGTGAGTTCGTCACACTGATTACAACTGACGCCACTGACAACAGCAGTGAGTTTTCGACTTACGCGATGGTGATGGACGGGGACAGTGATGGCGTAACCCCAGAAGGTATCAAGACAACGTCCACCGAAGGTGGCGGACTTAGCATTAACGATGATGGCGGCAATGATATCTACCTGATCGCTAACGACAGCGACGCACTGCTGGGTGGGCTTACCGCTTTCACTTTCGAGACGCAGTTTGCTACCGCTGCGGCAACGGATAATTCGACACTACTTTCCTATGCCGTTCCATCTAATGCCAATGAATTGACGTTAGAAATTCGCAATGATGGAGCTGCGACATTACTGTTGGCCGGTAGCGCTGTCAACTCCAGTGTTTTCGATTACAACACACTGCGCGATGGTTCACGACACTCTCTGAGCGTTACCTGGGATGGAATAACCGGAAACTGGGCGATCTATGCAGATGGCGTCGAAGTTGACAGCACCGCGAAAAGCGGTGGCAGCTTGCTGGCAAACGGACAAACAATCGAAGCCGGCGGTGTGCTTCTGTTTGGACAGGAACAAGATTCGGTAGAAGGTAGTTTTAGCAATACTCAGGAATTCGCTGGTACGCTGTATAACAATCGGCTATTTAGTGATGTACGAACCGCCGAGGAAATATCGGCAAGCTACCGCGCCGAATTGCCGCGTGACGAAGCCGGATTGCTTGCGCAGTGGCACTTCGATGCATTATCTGTCGACGGCGTGGTTACAGATTCCGTCGGCGGCAACAATCTAATAGTCAGGCATGTATCCGATGTTGGCTTCGTCTTAAGCGAGCCCGCATTAACACTTACCGTGAATGAAAATACAGTCGACGGCACTGTTGTAGGCATTGTGTACGGGTTGGATCCGCAACGCGAGGCACAGATATCTTCCCTGCTAACAGCCGACCCTAATCTAAGCTATAGCCCCGAGACCGGCAAATTTTATCAGTTAGTAGATACAACAAAGCAGTGGACAGCGGCACATGACGATGCACTGACCGTCATGCTAAATGGTGCAAGCGGACAGTTGATCCAAATAGAGTCCGCTACCGAGAACCAGTTGGTTGTTGATATTCTCAACCAATATGACGTGAGCGAGATCTGGATTGGCGCACAGGACACCCATACAGAGGGCGAGTGGCGTTGGGGTGACTCTTCCAGCGGCACACAGTTCTGGCAGGGAAATGAGGACGGCTATGTCGTCGATAATCGTTACTCTAACTGGGACCCAAGCAACCCCAATAACAGTGGCGATCAGGACTTTGCCAAGCTGTTTGCCATCAACGGTTTGTGGGATGATGTCAACGGCACAAGCAATAATAAATCAATCATTGAGTTCAATGCAGATGCCGTTCTCGATAATGGCACCCCACTAACCTACACAATCACTTCCCAGGACGTAGTCGGTGCGTTCACTATTGACAGTGATACCGGTGTTATTACTGTAGCCAGTGGGAAAGATCTGAATTTTGAAGACGACGACAGCCACGATATCAGTATCGAAGTTGCCGATGGAACCAACACCGATACTGCCACAATCACCGTTAACCTCAGAGATCTGCTCGCGCCGAATACAGTGCCTTCGGATGTTTCCAGTGGCATTGAACTCAACACCGACAGCGGAAATGACGTATATCTCGCCGCCGCCGACGCAGATTTTCTGCTGGGCCCGGATGGATTGGGTGTCGGTGGACACACCTATGAGGTGCGTTTCTCTGCGCTGACAGAGATAGACACGATGGCGACGTTCTACACCCATAGGGACCCGGGTGCTGCCCAGTCGTATCTAGCTATCCATGCAGATGGAACTATAGACTTTGGCGGTTCCACTACATTATCACAGTACACCGAACTTCTTGACGGCGAAATTCACTCGCTTGCCGCCACATGGGATGCCTCTTCGGGCCAAATCGCATTCTTTGTCGACGGCAGTTACGTCGAATCCCTGTTTGCTACCTCTCAATCAAGTAGCACGGGCGGTACGACGTTTTTGATCGGGCAACATGTAGATTTCGCTACGGGTAGTTTTGATGCTGCAGAAGCTTTCAGGGGAACACTACACGATTTTCGAGTTTGGGATCATGCACGCAGTGAACCTGAAATTGCACTGAGCCATCAACACAAGATTCATAGTGGCAATTTACCCCCCGGCCTGCTTGCCAACTGGCAAATGGATGGCTTCAACGGTTCAAATGAAGTAGTTGATATTGTCAGTGAAGGCGCAGGTAACAACCGCTTGAGTATTGGTCATGCAACCGGGGCGGGTTTCACATCCAGCACACCCGTTGCGGATCTGCACGTCGTTGAGAATGCGAACAACGGAACACCTGTAGGCCACATTATCCCTTCAGTGCCTGGTGCTCCCAATGATATTGTTAATGACGGGTCGTTCCATCAGACCGCCGCCGGGACAATTGTGACCAACGGTAACTCGTTTGGTGGCTGGAATGTTACCCGTGGTAACGTCGATGTTGGCTGGGCTGGTTTCGAATCCGGTCCATTGGGTGGACAACCCGTAGACATGCACGGGAACAATTCAGCCGGGACTATTGAACAGGCTCTGACCACCGAGATCGGGCGCCAATATCAGGTCGTTTTCGCACTCAGCGGCAACTGGGTGGGTGGTGAGACAGTTAAAAATTTGCGTGTCAGCGTTGACGGTGAAGCTCACCATTACTCTATAGAGCAGCCTGCGGGTTGGGCAGACGGCAACATGCTGTGGTCACCACGATCAATCATATTCACCGCAGAGTCGACCACATCAACACTCGCTTTCTCATCGCTGGATAGTGACAATGCCTTTGGACCCGTGATTACAGACATTAGCGTAATCGAGGTACCCCAATCGATCAGTGCAATTCTCAACAGCGACCCTACCCTAAGTTACGACGCCGCTACGGCAAAATTCTATCGGCTTGTTGAAGGTGACTATTCCTGGATCGATGCTAATTCTGCAGCAAGCTCGGCACGGCTGAATGGTGTCACCGGGCAATTGGCCACGATCTACAGCGCCTACGAAAACAATATCTTACACGGCCTGGCGGCATCGGCCTCATCACCAGAAGATGTATGGATTGGCGCAAGTGATCAGGACGCTGAAGGTGAATGGCACTGGTACCGCCAGGGTTCACAGAATGACACTGAGCAATTCTGGGACGGTGATCATACCGGTACTGCTCAACCTGGTTTCTACACCAACTGGCAAAGTGACACAACTGAACCGAGTGGAGGCTCGGCTACGGAGAACTATGCGGGGCTGGCAGTGGATACCGGCGAATGGCGAGACACAGAAGGCGCGGTGGCTACGCATAGTTATATCGTCGAATGGAATGCCAGCGATGTTTTGTCAAGCTACACATACACGCTGACCGACGACGCCGCAGGCCGGTTTGCCATTGACAGCAGCAGCGGCGAGGTCACAGTGGCCGATGGCCGTCGCATTGACTACGAGGCCGCTGCCAGCCACGACATTACCGTGCAGGTCACTGATGCCAACGCAAGCAGCATCAGCCAAACGCTAACCATCGTGGTAGATCCTGCCATTGAGTTCAATCCCCCTGCCACTGACCTGTCGAGTGGTATTGAAATAAACCAGGATGGCGGTAACAGCGCTTACCTCATAACGAACAATGCGCAGACCATCCTTGGGGGTGCTGAGGTCGTAACGCTGGAGATGATATTCGCAGGAGATCGACCCGGCGGCATCGCCAGTCATGCACTGTTCTCTTATGAAACCAGCACGCAGGCAAACGCATTGTTGGTTCAGGTTCAGGAAACCGGTGAACTGGTTGTTCATGTAAACAATCAGGTTTCAATGTTTTCCTCGCAAAACTATGCCGACTGGCTGCTGGACGGTGAAAAACACCATATTGCATTAAGCTGGGACAATACCATTGGCCAATTGCTGGTGTATGTGGATGGTGAGATCGTCGAATCTGCCAGCGGTGTACAGGACGGACAAACGCTTTCCAGTAATGCAAGCTCTGCGATTGTGTTTGGGCAGGAACAAGATGGTGTCGATGCCGGTTACGATCTTATTAACGCATTTTCGGGCACACTCTACGACGTACGTTTGTGGAATAACGTTCGCACCGCCGCAGAAATAGACAGTCACTACCGGAGTAAGCTCGATATCACCCCGACTGAGGCCTCGGCCATCGGTCTCATTGCTAACTGGCAAATGGATGGTTTCAACGGCTTGAGTCAGGTGGTCGATATTGTTGCCGGCAACAACCTGCGTGTCGAAAACGCGATCGGCACGGGCTTCACGGCAGCTACTGCGGATGCAGATCTTAACATAGACGAAAACGCCGCCGCCGGTACCAGCGTCGGCTTTGTGGTTCCAGGCGTCTCTGAATCGAGCAATGATATTGTCGTCGATGGCGACTTTACAGAAGTAGGAGATGGCGGCGGCGCCTCCTGGTCACGCTATAGCATCGGGCAGGTTATCGGCGGCTGGACAGTTGATGCGGGTGATGTCGATTTGTCCCGAACAATTGTTGAGGCGCCACCACTTGGCGGCTATTCAATAGATATGTCAGGTACCGGACCCGGTTCGATCACCCAGTCATTGACTACAGTACCGGGCAACCAGTACCAGATAACCTTTGCGCTTTCCGGCGCATGGGGTGGTAGTCCGGACATAAAAGAGCTCAATGTTAGCGTAAACGGAGAGTCCACCGGCTTTAGCATCACCAAACCTGAGGGCTGGAGCAGTACCAATATGCTCTGGGAACAGCGCACAATGACGTTTGTCGCGGACTCGACAACGACTGTGTTGCAAATGACGTCTCAAACCAGCAGTGTCAATGGGCCTCAGATCGGAAGCGTACGTGTCACTGAGGTAGCGCAAGCCGTATCAACGATATTAGGCAACGACGGCTCACTCACCTACGATGCTAATACCGGCAAGTTCTATCGACTGGTGGACGAGCATGCGACCTGGACGCAGGCAGACAGCGCTGCCAGATCCGTAACACTAAATGGTGCTTCGGGGCAACTGGTAACCATTCGATCAGCCTACGAAAACTCCCTGGTAGAAAGCCTTCAGAACAGTATGACCACACCTGACCATATCTGGCTGGGGGCCACTGATACAGGATCGGAGGGGGAATTCTACTGGCGCGATGGTGAAGCAGATGCCGACCAGCTCTGGACAGGCGGACTAGGCGGAACGGCTACGGGCTTTGCCGTTTTTACGCCAACAAACCCAAGTAATTCCGGTAACGAAGACTATCTGGAAATGAGCGCCGACTCTGCCGGTCGATGGAACGATATTAATAACACAGGTTCCGGTACAAATTCCTATGTCATAGAATGGGATGCCAGCGAAGTACTCGCGGGCTTTAACTTTGAGGTCACGGCTCAGAGCGATCCACTGTTTTCGATAAACCCCTCCACCGGGGAAGTGGCCCTGGCCGATCCTGCCGCACCTGACAGCTTTTCCGACCACGTGGTGTGGCTCGATGCATCCGATGCATCGACGGTTACCACCAGTGGCTCTGAAATTTCGCTGGTAACAGACAAGTCGTCAAGTGGCAATTTCGCAGACCATGCGAGCACCGGACCATCCATTGCACCAGCCGTAATGAACGGTCAAGATGCTATGCAGTTTAACGGCGTTGATGCCCGTCTGCGAATTGATAGCAACGCCGATCTTACCCTGACTGAAGCCACCCAGAAAACCGTCACTGTCGTATTTCAAACATCATCGGATATCGATACCCGTCAGGTAATCTATGAGCAAGGCGCACACAACAATGGTCTAAACCTCTACCTCGATGACGATCGGTTGTATGCAGGGGTATATTCAGAATCCAATGGCTGGAGTGGTCAATGGATATCTACCTCCGTTACCTCTGGCGACAGTTTTGTTGCATCTCTAGTATTCAATAGTTCCAGTAACGATATATCACTTTTCCTGAACGGAGAGTTGGCAGCGAGATCGGACGCGCCGACAGCGCTCGCCTCGCACACCGGAAATATCGGCATCGGCGCGGCCAGAGGTGATGCCAGGTTCCACGATGGCAATTTCAATGGCAGCGGTCATTTTTTTACAGGACTGGTTGGCGAACTCGCCTACTATAACTCCGCGCTGAATAGCACCGATGTAGTCAATCTGCACGCCCATTTGATGAATAAGTGGATCGGTACAGCGATAGCTCCTGATTATGAAATCGCTACATCGCATGACATTGAGGTCACAGCGAATGACGCCAGTGGCAACAGCTATGCCGAAACAATTACCATTGCAGTTAATAACAAGATCGATATTATCCAAACCGTGCCGGGGCCGCAGTCGCTCACGGAGGAGGCTTCTCTAATCTTTTCCAGCGGCACTGCGACTGAAGTCAGTGTCACCGATACGCTTGCGGGCACCGACTCTCTCTTGCGAGTCTCGCTGTCGGTTGACGATGGTGTGTTGAACCTGTCGCAAACAACGGGCTTGTCCTTTGTCGAAGGAGAAAACAACAGTAGTAGCCTGGTGATCGATGGTTCTGAGTCCGATATCAATGCAGCACTGGATGGCATGAAGTTTACGCCGAACGAAAACTTCAATGGCAGCGTGACGTTAACCATGCATTCCGAACTTGCTGCAAACCTGGAGGGCCACTACGTATTCGCAGCAGGCGATGCAGACGATCACGCAGCCGGGGCACCGAACCATGGCACCTTCAACGGTAATGCAACGACTGTCATTGATTCACAACGTGGACATGTCCTGAGTCTGGACGGTAACGGCGACTACATTGAAATAGATTCCCTGTTCGGGGAATCACAGAACGTTACTGTTTCAGCCTGGATTGATCTCAGTACCGTCAGCGCAACCGGCGCAGAAATCGTCAATGTAGGTGACAGCGTTATTTTGCGAGCTGTTGCCGACGGCAGATTGGGCGGGCTGTGGCGAAACGCTGGTGGCTGGTCCCAACTCTACTCAGAAGATACGGTAACCGGCACCGGCTGGCAACATGTGGCCTACTCCATTGACACGGTAAATGATGTGCATACGTTGTATCTCAACGGGGTGGCAATCAATTCCGGCAGCGTAACCAATTCCATTGATTATGATCTACTCACTACATCACAAATAGGCGCGCTCCAGGGTAGCACTGCCTATGATTTCGGCGGCAACATTGATGACGCACGGATATACAGCCGGGCCCTGAGTAGCGACGAAATAGCCGCCCTTGCCAGCGAACAGGCAACCGAACAACCAGGGTCGTCACAGCGTGTTGGTCCGGATTTAACACAAACATTCGCGGCATCCTCGGGTGATTCCTCGGCAGCAGACCATCTATTCATCCACAACGGTTTGGGTGGTTTCGCTGCCGATGGCACGCTCTCCGCGCTGCAAATCGCACCCGACGCCGACAGCAGCCCAATAAATTTTGATTTGCTGATCTTGCGGCCTGCAGGTAGCGACTTTCAAGTGATACACCGCGTTTCACTCAATGAAAGCGATATTGTATCCACAGATGCGAATGGTATTCGAACGCTTGATATCGGTTCACCACTCAACGTACAGGCTGGTGATGTCATTGGTCACTGGTCCGCAGTGGGCGCGGGGTCAATACCCTACTCGTCGGGTGCCAGCGGCTCTACTAACTGGACGATTTATAGTGACAGCACTGATCTGGATGTTGGCGCTACCGTGCAGGAAGGGCTCGATGCCGGCTCCACGCCTGGCCGTGTCTTCGGGCTTACAGTCACGTTTGCGGAAGATGATTCCACAATCGATATCAGCGACAGCCTGGATATCACTGTCAATGCTGCCAACGATGCACCAACGTTTGATATCGGCGGCAGTGCCACCACAGCAGGCGGCGCGGGTTCTGGAATCATTGCTCAGCCCGATGGTAAGGTGCTGGTGTCAGGAACCAGTGGAAACGACTTTGCCGTGTACCGCTATAACGTCGACGGCACGCTCGACACAGACTTTGGCGGTGGTGACGGAATCGTTGTTACCGATCTGCGCGGGACTTCGGATACAGCTCATACAATCACGCTGCAAAACGACGGCAGAATTCTGGTTGGCGGGGAATCGTCCAATGGATCCAACCCGGATTTCGGGCTCGTGCGCTATAACGGCGATGGCACCCTGGACACAACCTTCGGTGGCGGCGACGGAATTGTTATCCGTCAGGTCGGTACCGGGAAGGAGGCAGGTTACGACGTAAGAGCGCTCGACAACGGAAATATACTGCTGGCTGGACAACGAACCGGCGCCTCCTCCAATAACTTTGTACTACTGAGCTTTACCAGCGATGGCAGTGTGGACACTAACTTTGGAGGTGGCGATGGAAGGGTTTCAACAGACCTTCAGGGCGACGCCGATATCGCCAACAGTTTCGTTATTCAGGACGACGGAAAGATTGTACTCGGCGGCCGTTCGCACAACGGCTCAGACAACGACTTTGGTCTGGTGCGCTATAACGCCAACGGCACAATAGACACCACCTTTGGTAGTACTGGCACAGGTAAGGTGTCAACGGATTGGAGCGGTAGGGACGATGTGGCCTATAGCCTGTCCATTCTGCCTGATGACAAGTTTCTGGTAGCCGGCTCTGTCCATAACGGCAGCGATAATGATTTTGCGTTGGCAAGGTATCTCAGCGACGGCAGTATCGATACAACTTTCGATGGGGACGGCCTGGTTACCTCTGACCTCTTTGGCGCAGCCGATGTCGCTTATCGTGTAATCGTTCAGGAGGATGGCAGGATTTTGTTGGGTGGTGTCAGCAATGACGCCGGCAGTCAGTTTACCGTGGTCCGCTATCTTGCGGATGGAACACTGGACAGCAGTTTTGGTACTTCGGGCGTCGCTACCATCGCCATCGGATCGGCCGGTGCTGCCTATGACATGGCGTTACAGGACGATGGCAGGATCGTGCTGGCTGGGCAAAGCGACAGCCAGGTCGCTATCGCTCGTTTCAACAGTGACGGCTCGATTGACCAGCAGTTTGGTGATCTGGCCAGCTCTGTTGACAACAATCCGACCTTTGTAGAAGACGGGGCGGCTGTGGTTCTGGACCCGGATGTTCAAGTCTTCGATGCCGACATTGATCGCGGTGAAGATACATTCGAGAACACCACACTGTCATTGATCCGCAACGCAGGAACCAACAGTGAGGACGAATACAGCGCAACGGGACTACTGGGTGCGCTGACCGAAGGCGGCAATCTGGTCTACAACAGCGTGACAGTTGGCACGGTCACCACAAACAGTGGCGGTACGTTACTACTGACGTTTAACGCCACGGCAGATAACGACGCTGTTAACAACACCATGCGGGCAATCGCCTACAGCAACAGCAGCGACACGCCGCCTGCGAGTGTGCAAATCGACTGGTCGTTTAACGATCACAATGACGGATCAAGCCAGGGCATCGGCGGTGATCTCGTCGCCAGCGGCAGCACGACGGTAAATATCACTGCCACAGCTGCTCCATCGCAAACCGTACCACCGACTCAGAACATCACCGAAGACCAGTTACTGACATTCGGCAGCGGTACAGGCAATGCCGTGACCGTGTCCGACGGACTATCAGGTAGTGATTCGCTACTGCAAGTCTCGCTTGCCGTCAACGACGGCGTGCTGTTTCTATCCCAAACAAACGGTATCACTTTTGTCGAAGATGTTCACGGACGCGATTCGTTCGTGATCAATGGAACCGAATCGGCAATCAATGCGGCATTGCAGGGCCTGACCTTCCAGCCCAATGCCGAATTCAGTGGCAATGTCACTCTAACCATGACAACAGCGCTCGGTGCCGACCTGGTGGGTCATTACACGTTTGAATCGGCGACAATCAGCGGATCGACTGTCGGCGACGAATCGGCCGGTGACACTCAGAACGGCACCCTCAGCGGGAACGCTGCAATCATCAACGACGCGGAACGCGGCGATGTACTCAGCCTGGATGGCACGGGAGACTCAGTCGCTATCGCCTCCGACTTCGGGAATCCCGCCGACGTCACACTGGCGGCCTGGGTCAACACTAATCAATTCAGTGAACAACATGTCATATCGCTTGGCGACAACGTTGGCTTGAGGGTGGACAACCAACGCGTCAGTGCGTTCTATCATGACGGATCGACCTGGGACGAAATAGCGCCGGCCGGAGCTCTTAACTCAGGCTGGAACCACATCGCAATGTCGTTTGATGACGCCGCAAACGTCATGACCATTTATCTCAATGGCGGGTCTGTCGGAAGTAATACCGTCTCCAACTCAATCGCCTACGCCCTCGGGACCACCACCGCTATTGGCGCCCACGGCAACGATCCAAACGCATTCGAATTCAATGGCCTGATCGACGACGCGCGCATCTACAGCCGTGCGCTTTCCGCCGGAGAGATCGCTGCACTGGCGACGGATCAAACGTCGCCCACCGACACCGTTGCGATCACGGTCAACGACGAAAACGACGCACCGACGTTTGGCGTTGGTCCGGGAACCAGCAACGAGAACTTCGCGGGCGGAAACGCAAGCGAATACGCCGAAGAAATCATCATACTGGCCGACGGGAGTAGCATCACCGCTGGGAACGCCTTTGTGAATGGTAGTCGCGCGTGGGCGATTACCAAATGGACGCCCGATGGCAGTCTCGATACCCGCTTTGCGACCGATGGCGTTTACGTCAACGAATTTGGTGCGGGCGGTGACCTTGCCAAGTCCATTGTGGAGCAAGCCGACGGAAAACTGGTCATCGGTGGATACGTTCAGAATGCCGATCGCGACTTTGCTGTGCTGCGGCTCAACGCAGACGGCAGTGTCGACAATGACTTTGGTGTCTCGGGCGTCGTCTTCGCTGACTTTGGGACCTCGGATTCTGGCAACGACATTGCCATCCAGTCCAACGGCGACATCCTGATCACTGGCCTGTCCAATGCGGACTCAGACATTCGCGTGGTCAGACTCACCGGTGTTAACGGATCTTTCGACAACAGCTTCGGCACGGGCGGTATCGCAACCATTGATCTGGGGGGCTTGGACGATGCCCATTCGATCGCCATCGACGGATCTGGTCGTATCATCCTTGGCGGGTTCACCAGTGCCAGTGCTTTTGTTGCGAGACTGACTTCAGCGGGAACCCTCGACACTTCATTTGGTAGTCCCAACGGGTACACGACGACGAACTTTGGCGGTACCGGCGTAAACTACGTGGAACGGGTGATCGTGCAAAGCGATGGCAGTTACGTCCTCGTCGGCAACTCCTTCGACTATTCGCTTGAGGCGGACCAGCATGAAGCCATTGGAATTACTCGATTTACCCCGTCAGGCGCTCTGGACACCGGATTCGGTGACAACGGTGTTGTCCGACAGCTTGTCAATGGCCAAAACAGTTACAGCAACGGCTTTGATGTTGCTCAGCAGTCTGATGGGAAGCTGGTCGTCGCTGGAACAGTAACGCCGACTAGCGTCGGAAGTGCTGCTCTTTTCCGTTACAACACCGACGGGACGTTGGACACCAGTTTTGGTGACAACGGAACTGTGCTCGCCCCGAGCAGTTTCGGTTGGCAGGAGGCCTACGGAGTCGACGTTGCATCCGACGGTACGATTCTGGTCGCGGGTTACGGAGCCTACGGTGGATCGAGCGACTGGGACACAACAGTCTGGCGATACGACAGCACGGGAACGCTGATCGCGGGCGAAGGATCCGGCCAAGTTAGCGATTCGCCAACGTACGTTGAAAACGGATCGCCCGTTGTGCTCGATACCGATGTGTTCGTGTTCGATCGTGAACTCAGCATTAGCGAGAACTTCAACGGCAGTACGCTGACGCTGGTCCGCAATGGTGGAGCGAACGGCGAAGATGTCTTCAGCGCGACAGGGCTATTGGGCACGCTGACCGAAAGTGGCAACCTTGTTTACGACGGTACGACGATCGGCACCGTCACCACCAACAGCGGCGGTTCGCTGGTTCTGTCGTTTAATGCCTCGGCCACCAACGACCTGGTCAACAACGCCCTACGAAGCATCGCCTACAGCAACGGTAGTGATACACCACCATCGACGGTTCAGATCGACTGGACCTTCGACGATGGCGGCGATAGCGTACAAACACAGGGCGGTGCTGCCGAGCAGGCAACAGGCAGTACCCTCGTCAACATCCTGAACGCGACTGACGCTGCAATCACAGCTCCCGCGTCCGTCACTACCACCGAAGACACAGCGCGGCTTTTCTCTGGCGCCAACGTGATTTCTGTGGGCGATGGCCTGACCGTGAACTCGCCGTTGCGAGTATCGCTTGTGGTAGCAAACGGCGGACTGACTCTGAACAGCCTCAGCGGCATTACTATCATCGAGGGCGCCCAGGGCACGGGTAACCTTGTTATCGAGGGACTGGAAGACGATCTAAATGTCGCACTCAACGGACTGTCTTTCAGTCCCGACGACAACTACAACGGCAGCGACACACTCACCATACAAACGTCAGTCGCCGCCGGTCTGGCTGGCCAGTACACCTTTGATGGCGGCAATACGAATGATCAGGCTGCCGGCACCGCAGAAAACGGAACACTTGACGGCGCCGCGACCACCGCTGCGGACGCCGAGCGCGGTGACGTACTCAGCCTGGATGGTACCGATGGTACAGCATTTACAATAGCATCTGTCTTCGCGCAACCAGCCAACATAACCCTGGCGGCCTGGGTCAATCTCAACGCCGCGGACTCTGGCGGTGCCGAAGTGATCAGTCTCGGCGACAACATCGCCTTAAGACTCGATACCTCCTTTCAGTCACGCGGCATTCAACTGAGCTACTACAATGGCTCGGGTTACAGCGATACAATTTCGAACCAGTTCATCGCTGGTACTGGCTGGAATCACGTCGCAGCAACCTTCGACGACGCAGGCAACACTCAGCACATCTATTTGAATGGCGAGCTGATCGCGTCCAGCTCGTTCACCAACTCGATTGTTTGGGCTCAGGCAACAGACACCACTATCGGCGCACATGGCAACAGCGGTACCTCGTACGATTTTAACGGTTCAATCGACGACGCCCGCATATACACCAGAGCACTATCTGCAGAAGAAATAGCGGCGCTCGCCACCGATCAGACAGACACCACGACAAGCGTGGCGTTAACGATTAATGCAGTCAACGATGCGCCGCGTTTCACCACCCCGATCTTCATTGAAAATCACAGTTTTGAAGCGGACATCCTGCCAGCCGACGGCAACAAAAATACTTCTATCACCGACTGGAGTTCAACAGGCACAGCAACAGGTGCATGGAACGCAACTCCCGGTGCGTTTCCCGCAGAAGCACCCGATGGTGAAAACGCCGGCTACATCGACAACGGCGGTACGATCTCCCAGACCACTGCAGCCGTATTCACCGCCGCTACGGATTACAACCTAACGGTTGCGGTGGGCGATTCCGCCACCGATCTGGATCCCACCGGGTGGGAGATTCGCCTCTATGCAGGATCTCAGTTGTTGGGATCGGCATCCGCCGCCGACACCAACCCGGCAGACGGGACTTTTGAAGACGTCACACTCGCAATTACCGCAGCGCAGTTAAACGTGTACTCAGGATCTTACGGTGAGAGCCTGATTGTCGAGCTCTACGATAGCGGAGCTTCGGAAAACGTTCAGTTCGACAACGTGCGACTAACGCAGACTTCGGCGGCAGTCGCGATGCCGACAAAAACCTATGTCGAAGATGGCGCTGCCGTTGTTCTGAACGAGGCGCTTGAGATTTTCGATCAGGAGATATCAACCGCTGCAGATACGTTTGCAAACACAACATTAACGTTGACCCGCAATGGCGGGGCGAACAGCGAGGATGTATTCAGCGCGTCCGGCTTGCTGGGTACACTGACCGAAGGCGGCAACCTGAACTACAACGGCGTCACTGTGGGTGCGGTGACAACCAACAGCGCAGGCACGCTACTACTGACGTTTAACGTAACTGCGGATAACACTGCGGTTAACAACGTGCTGCAGTCAATCGCCTACAACAACAGCAATAACGCGCCTGCGGCCAGTGTGCAGATCAACTGGAGTTTTAACGACGACAACAATAGCGACCTGCAAGGCAGCGGCGGCGACCTGACTGCGACGGGAAGCACCACGGTTGCTATCACTGCTGCCAACGATAGCGTGGTTGCAGTGGCCGACACCGCCACAGCCACTGAAGCAGGGGGCATCGCCAATGCCACTGCCGGCACCGATCCGACAGGCAATGTACTGAGCAATGACACCGATGTCGATGCCGGTGACACAAAGACTGTTGTCGGTGCTCAGGCCGGTGTCCAGTCTTCAACCAGCGGCTCGGTCGGCGTTGCCGTTGCAGGCACATACGGTTCAGTCACCATCAATAGCGATGGCAGCTATGTCTACGCCGTAGACAACAGCAATGTCGCGGTTCAGGCACTGCGCAATTCCGGCCAAACACTGACCGACACCTTCAGCTATACGGCTCAAGATTCTGGTAACGCACAATCGACCACCCAGCTCACGGTGACCGTCCAGGGTCAAAACGACGCACCGAACCAAATCGTGCCAGCCACCTATCTGTCTGACCTGACACCAACAGCCGAGAGCAATATCCTGAGCGGCCTGAAGAACGATGAGTCCCAGCTTGGGGTCGATGTTGTTCTGGACGGTGTCACCTATCCAAAAGCCATTGCCACTCACGCGCCGACTGGCGCCGGTGGCAGCGGCTACGTCGAATACGCTATTGATGGCGCTACCGCTTTCAAATCAAGCATTGGTATTACCTCGCTAACCGGATCTGTTGTGTTCCGGGTTTATATCGATGGTGTTCTGCAGTACACCAGCCTAACGCTTACCGGCAGCTCCGATACCATCGATCTCAATATCGACACCACGGGTGGCAACACACTCCGGCTCGAGGTAGACAACGCCAACAGCGATTCCAACAACGATCACTCTGTTTGGGCCAATGCACGATTCGAGGGTGGGACTGTCGATCTTTCGGTCGACGAAAACGCCGCCAGCGGAGCCGTTGCCGGCAACGTCAATCGCTATGATGTCGACCACGGCGATAACGCAACCTATACCCTGATAGATGACGCCGGCGGGCGCTTCGCCATAGAGTCATCCAGCGGCGAAATCACCGTTGTCGATGGATCGAAACTCGATCATGAGGCTCACGCTGCCCACACCATAACGGTTAGAGCCACCGACGCGCTGGGTGAAATCTTCGAAGGCGACGTCACCATCAGCATCGGCGATATCAATGACCCCCCCCTGTCAATCTATACATCCAGCCAACCACTGACCATTGGCAATCACGACTTCAACGACACCACCCTGGCTGAAGATCAGTTCAATGGGACAGTACCATCATGGACCACAACAGGAAGTGCCGGGCACTGGAATCCGACTACCGGCCACTACGCCAGCGGCAATGGCACTGACGGCCCCAACGTCGGCTACGCAAATGCAGGAGGTTCACTGAGCCAAACGTTGGCGGAGAACTTTGATTCGAGCCTGGATTACCAACTACAGGTCGATGTTGGCACACGCCTGCTTTACGACAATGGCTACGACTATCGCGCGCGATTGTACGCGGGCAGTACCGTCATCGGGGAGTACTTAAGTGCTGGTGGCGATAACGGAACCTGGGGCACGATAAGCCTGTTCGTTGACGGCGACACCTTTGGCAGCAATGACGGCCAGGCGCTCAGCATTGAGTTGACACACATCAGCGGCAGTCAAATCAACTTTGACAACCTTCGCTTAACCGCCTACTCCACCGCGGGAGTCAACGTTAACGAAAATGCCGTCGACGGGACCACCGTGGCAACCGCCACTGGTATCGATCCGGATGATGGAGCCACACTAACCTACACAATGACCAGCCCGGTTGTCAGCCCGTTTGCGATAGACAACTCTACTGGCGTGATCACTGTTGCCGACAGCAGCCTGCTCGACTATGAGACGGCCACTTCACACGACGTTACAATCGAAGTCAGCGACGGGACCTATACAGACACACAAACAATCACCATCAGTGTGATTGATACCGGCGAACCGATGCAAGTCGTTCCCGGTCCCCAGAACGTTGACGAAGACGAAGTGCTTACGTTTAGCGCTGCCAACAGCAATGCCGTTTCCGTGACCGACGGCTTCGCCGGCACGCAAACACCACTGCAGGTAACACTTGCGGTCAACGATGGTGAGCTCGATTTATTTTCCCTGAGCGGCATCACGATAGTGGCCGGCGCTGACGGCAGCAGTGCAATCACTATCAACGGTACCGACTCCAGTATCAATGCCGCACTCAATGGCATGACCTTCACACCAGACGCCGATTTCAATGGCAGCGTCACGCTGAATATGACCACCGCACTGGCAGCGGATCTGGCCGGCGACTATACCTTTACCGGCGGCAACGCCAACGACCAAAGTATTGGCCCGACAAACAATGGAACACTCAACGGATCGGCCACAACGTCAACCGACGTTGGTCGCGGTGAAGTGCTTGATCTCGATGGGGCTCTGGGTTCAGATGTCCGGATATCCGGCGAATTCGGGCAGCCAGAAAATCTTACCGCAGCGGTATGGGTCAATGCCAACAGCAGTTACTCGGATGTAATATCGCTAGCCGGCATACTTAATATTCGCGTGGATGATCCCAACACGGGCGGGCGAGTCAATGCGTTTTACCATGATGGTGCTGGCTACTACAAAGCGGTTTCTTCGCAGACGATTGCAGGCACCGGCTGGCATCACCTCGCGGCCACTTTCGACGACGCCACTAAGGTGCTGACATTCTATATCGATGGCACAGCAGCGGCATCAGTTACAGGCACTAATCCGATCGGCTACACCGGCGGCGACACTTACCTCGGGTCCAATGGCGGTGCCAGCCTTTTCCTCGATGGCCAGATCGATGATGCCCGCATTTACTCACGTGCGCTCAGTGCCAGCGAGATCGCCGCGCTGGCGACCGACCGGACCGAAACCACCGACAATATCGCAATCACTGTCGCCGCCATCAACGATGCACCAGTGGTCACTGCACCGACGGCAGCTTATAGCTACACCGAACAAAGCGCGCTGAACATTCACGGCACCGGCTTTTCGCTGGAAGATATCGATGACAATGGTGCCATACTTAGCGCAACCTTTGCGGTTGGCGAAGGCCGTATTCTGATTGACGCCGGGGATTCTGGAGTCAGTGTGATTTCGGGCGATCGGTTTACTTCGGGTAACCATACGGACACTGTCACGTTCACCGGTACCAAAACGCAACTCAATGCGTTGTTGTCCGGGGCCAGCAGCGGCACCATTGTCTATCAATTCGATCAGACTGCAGCGAGCGATGTCCCGCCGGTTTCGACCAGTATTACACTGACGATTAACGATCAGGGCAACACCGGTAGTGACCCGGGGACCAGCGGAGATGCCACCAGCGAAGTACATTCGTCATCGCAAACGATAAACATCTCCGCGATCAATGACGGTCCTCAATGGCGTGGCAGCAATCTGGTCAGCAACGGCGAATTCACATCCGATATCAGTGGCTGGACTACCACCGGGGTGGTCACTCACTCCGGTATCGGCGCCCGTTTTGGTGTAGGCAATGCCGCCGGGCCGCACTCTCTTGCACAGACCATCGCTACCGTTGCGGGAGAAACCTACACGCTTGAATTCGATTACATGGACGATGGCGCGCTCAACCAGCAGCTGCAGGTAACGGTTGATGGCAGCTCCAATTTATTGACGACCGAACAGATTCTAAGCGACACGGATGATACGACTTCCGTCACTTATCGCTACTCGTTCGTCGCCGATTCGGCTGCCACCACCCTGACGTTCACCGACACTTCCGACGATATTGGGTCACAGAGTGCCGAGAGTGGCGGTGTAGACGGTTATCTGGCCAACATATCGGTGCGGCAGGCCAACGGTGCACTAAATACTATTGGCTACACTGAAGGCGGCACGTCCTCGGTACTCAACAGCAGTCTGGAAATATTCGATCCGGAACTCTCACTCGCTGACAACTTCGCCGGCGCCACACTAACGCTTGTGCGCAGCGGTGGCGCTAACACCTTCGATTCGTTTTCTGCGGTTGCCGCAGGCACGCTGGCCCCGCTAACCGAGGCCGGCAATCTCACAGTCGGTGGTACGAACATCGGCACAGTGAGCAACAATAGCGGCGGCACACTGTTGTTAACATTCAACGCCAGCGCTACCAATGCACTCGTCAACTCCGCAATACAGCAAATTGCCTACAGCAACACCAATGACAATCCAGGTTCAAATGTCGACATCCACTGGGTTTTCGATGATGGCAACTCCGGCGCTCAGGGTACTGGCGTGGCTGTATCTATCGGCACTACAAGCGTCACAATCACCGGCACCAATGACGCACCGGTAATTGCCAACCTGGCCGGCGATACTTTCAGTTACGACGAAGGCGATAATGCCGTTATTGTCGATCAGGCAACTGCAGCCTCACTCACCGATATTGATTCCGCCAACTTCGCCGGTGGCAACCTCACAATCGCCAGCAGCACAAGCGGCGACAATACCGAGGACCAGCTATCGATCAGAGATCAGGGAACCGGTACCGGCCAGATCGGATTTGATGGTAGCAACGTCAGCTACCAGGGCGTGTCGATCGGTACCGCCAGCGGTGGCAGTAACGGTGCTGACCTGATCATCTCGTTTAACCTTAACGCCGATGCGAATGCCGCCAGCGCTCTGATCAGAAACATTACCTACGAGAACAGCGACACCAGCAACCCGACACAAGACGCACGCACGCTATCGTTCACGATCACTGACGGCGATGGTGGCACCAGCACAGGCAACGATGTCAGTGTATCGATCAACCGCGTTAACGACGGCCCGGTCAACAGCGTGCAGGCCACCCAGTCTGTCAATGAAGATACACTACTCGTTTTTTCAACGGGCAACAGCAACGCCCTGTCAGTCAATGATATCGACTCCAGCGGTGCTGATATACGAGTTTCGCTGACGGTCACGAATGGTGTTTTCAATCTCGCAGGCACAGTGGGTCTTGCCTCATTCAGTGGCGATGGCACTGCGGCAGTGACGATCGAGGGGCCCAATACGGCGATATTCGCGGCACTTAACGGTTCGTCATTTGAACCCGACACCAACTACAACGGTGCGGCAACGCTGACCATGGCGTCGAACGATCTGGGTAACACCGGCAGTGGCGGCGCAAAAACCGACACCGACGTCATGAACATTACCGTCAATGCCGTCAACGATGATCCATTTGATTCGAATTCCGCTTCGTTCCCCGGAGACCTCTCAGTCACCGAAGATGTGTCAAGCAATGTCGATCTCTCCTCCATCAACATACAGGATCCCGACGATGCGGGCGCCAGCCTGACAATAGCCCTGACAACATCCGGCAGCGGCAACCTCACGTCTACCAGCAACGGGGGCGTTACGGTGACTGGCAGTGGCAGCGATACCATCACGCTTAGCGGCTCCAAAGCGAACCTGAATACATTCCTCGACAACGCCAGCAGCGTTCAGTACCTGCACAGCACGGCAAATACCAACGGCGATAACGCCGACACCATTACCGTCACTATTAACGACAATGGCAATACCGGCAGTGGGGGTGGTACCAATCTATTGCTGGGTACGGTGAATGTCGATATTACTGCGCTGAACGACACACCCGTGGTCAGTGGCCCCGGTTCGGCCTATACCGTTAACG
>CAZYDV010000029.1:0-20856 GCA_964646405.1 uncultured Granulosicoccaceae bacterium
CTGGCCGCTTTTCCAAGTGATTGACAAGTTATGCACTTACAAGTTGAATCTGGGAGATGCAAAGGAATTCGAAACCTACGCTTAATTCGGAGCAGCCCATTTGTGTACGAAAAAGATTACTTGCAGGCGCAACAAGTACGTCACGACTATCACTATAGGATGTACTATCAAAATCTACGATTTGTGTAAATGAGTCGGGATCGGTGATCGAAAAGTTGTAGTCAAAAGTAATTCTGCCCAGCAGTCTATCCAGTCCCGTTGCTGTTGGTGTTGGCAATTGTGGCTCGACTGGAGTGATGCTGTCAGGATCCACCAGAGCATTACCGCTTTCACTACCACCGCCTCCGCCGCAAGCGCTGGCAAGAGTACCGATAAAACAACCAATTACCACGTTTCTACGAAAAATCATATGCATCACTACCTCGAATTTCTTAACTATAAATGCTGGTTATATGAAGTTGCCTGTCAGCTGCTTCTTGGAAATCGCTAGAGGCGATCAATCAATTGCCAGCGATTCATAACAACTCAGATAGAATATCGAGGTTTGGGGGTTGTACCAATTAGCCGTTTGTATTAGTTACCATATTTCATTTAAACAGCTAAGCTGTTGCGTAGTGCAGGTATTCAAGATGAGGTCGTTCCAGTCGCATAGTACAGCCCTGTGCACCAGGCATTACACAGACCGCACGTGTTTGATTGTGAAATATTGCACGCAGGATGGAACATCACTCGGCAAAATAAGCTAGATTATTTTTCGTCAAAGTAAAAATATGCATGTTGGGAGCTACGTTATAACCGTGGATAATAATCGGCGTAGAGCGCAATCGTTATCGAACATGCTCACAACCCACGTACACCTGCGATAGGACTAGGGAGGTTTGTCATAAAAATCACTTTAGTAATAGCAGCTAGCAGATAAATAGCGCTGGTGTGTGGTTGAACGAGACCGTGTAGCTATTTGTCGGGGTAGTACAGCAGAGTCTGATTTACCTGACCTCGTGCACGCCCGAAACTATTCGCTTTCCTCGTTACGACTCGTTTCTCATGGGAGAACAATTCCGTTGCGCGACCACTTCTACGGAAATTCGCCAAAGGTTTCGCTTGGCAATGGATGTCTAGGTATATTTGTCTTTTTTTAATCTGCGGGATACCAATAGGTTGGCATTGCCTTTTGCCGATCGATAATCAGGAAGTTATTGGCAAACGCCCGGTAGTTTGCGCTCCACTGGCCATCCGGCCATTGAATACGGATATTGGCGCGTTCGGCTACGCCCAGCCCTACGTGAATAAACCCGGCGTGCCCGGATGCGTGCCCGCCGCCTGCGTGCACGGTTCTGATGCGTGTGGTGTTGCCGGATTTAACCGAGATTTTTGCGCCTATGGCGTTTCTGTTGACGCCGCTCTGCACCAGCGCAATCTGCAGCCAGTTGCCCATCGGCCGAGCGTGATTGTCACCATCGATTGCACCATGATTTTGAAACAGGCTGACATTGTCGTTGCGATTGACGACGACGATATCGAGTTGTCCATCCAGGTTTAAATCGACCACTGAGGCGCCGCGCCCACGCGTGCCGGTTGCGATCCCTGCGACGTGCCCTGCCTCGACAAATCGTCCGTCGTGATTGCCGAGCAACAGGTTGTCTGGATCGAATGCGGCAAAATCGGGCATCTGTTCGACGTTGCCTTTGGCGATAAACAGATCCTGCAGACCGTCGTTGTTGACATCGTTAAACTCGGCGTGCCAGCCGGTGGAGGGCTTCAGGTCTTCACCGGTATAGGGACGGTGTGCTGTGGCCCCTTTGTCCCAGGCGATATCGCGATACTGCGGCCAGCCGTTTTCATCGAAAGCATCAAGGTCGAGCTGTTGTAACTTGGTGTCGCCCATAGAGGTCAGCGCGTACTCCGGGAAGCCATCGCCGTTCAGATCGGCACTGGCGATGCCCATACCCCAGATCACCACTGGCTGCCAACCGTCGCGCTTGTCGTAGGCGCGGGGCAGCTCGCCGCTGTTAAAGTGCCACAGTTGTTCCTGCCCACCACGGTGATATTGTCGATCATTGGTGGCGCGCAGGGATGCATTGCCGGAGCGATTCCAGTCGGTAAACAACAGCGATAACGCACAATAGCCGGGGCTCAGTGCGATAGCGTCTGTATACAGTGGCTGTTGCAGTTCGCCGCGCGGTTGCTTTGCGGGGCGCAGCAGGTCGTGGTCATCGCAGGTACCCCAGGGCGACCCGGGTGCGGTGCGATCGACATAGTTGCCAAAGGCCAGCGTCGGGTACGGTGTGCCACGCTCGAAGGTGGCGCTGAATGCTGTGCTCCAGCCATTGTTGGATGGCAGTTTGAACGGTGCATAGTCTGCATCGAAGGTACAGTCCGGCCGGCCGCGCAGCAGGCGGTTTTGCCCGACGCGCAATATCGCGAGATCCAGATGGCCATCGTTGTCGACGTCGATCGGGTAGGCGCCAGTGACTTTGCGCAGTGCAATCGAGTTGTCAACCGCTGCGCGCTCGAATCGCAACGCGCCGCCGACGGCGCTGCGATTGATAAAAAGTGCCGCCGGTCCATCGCCGCCGGCGATGAAAAGATCGGGTTTTCGATCGCTGTTGCAATCGAAAACGGCCACCCCACCGCCGACAAAATATTCCCACGGACCGGTGTATTGATGATCAATACCGGCGGCGATTGCCTGTTCTGTAAACTTCGGGATATCGGCGTAAAAGCCGTCGATAGGTGGCTGATGAGTCGTGTCCAGGGCGTGCGTGTGGGTGCTAAGACACAGGCACAACGCCAGTAATGCTCTTTTGTACGGCAACATTAGAGGTACCAACTGTCCGAGTCACCGGGGTATCGCCACATACCTTTGGTGAGACCAGATCTCCGATCCGGGAACAGGTCAAGGCAGCTTGTTTCCCAAAACCCTTTCTGTGTCGTGTGCGAGATCATTTTAATTGGCCGCATGATTTGCTGGAATCGTCAGCGTTTTTAGAAACGCGATCAGCGACTGTTGCTCGTCTTTGGGCAATGCGACGTAGCGATCGCGCGAGTCGCGGGCATCGCCACCGTGTGCGCTGATGACTTCGTGCAGGGTGCCAAGGTCACCGCGGTGGCCGTAGGGCGCGGTGGCCGCAATGCCCCATAGTTCGCTGGTAGCGAACACATCTCGCTCGACGAAACGTTGCGCCAGCAGCTCGTTACCCAGGGTGGCGACAGTGGCATCGGCGATCTTGTAACGTTTAAGGTCACCGTACAGAGGCACCAGTAAATCGCCGTCAGCGTTGCGTGGCAGTGCCGATACCCAGGGCAGCAGGGCCAGATCATAGCGGGTGCCGTGCGGATCTTCCGATTGGCGACGGGTGCCGGCTGCATCATAGGGGCCAGGGTCATGAAACACGGTGGAGCGCAGTGGCAGCGTGGGTCGGTGGCAGGCGGCGCAGCCGATCTGATCGAACATTTCCTGTCCGTCTGTCGCTGCCTGTTGCCATTGGGCATTGGCTGGCTGGTAGACGGTTGGCGCGGGCAGGGTCGCCTGCCAGGCAACCAGGGCGGTGACATCACCGGCGGTGATTTCATCACGGACTGAGTCTTCGTCGAAGTCGTTGCTGCCGGTCCAGCGGGCACCGAATCGCTCGGTGGCGAGCATGCCGTGGTGGTGGTTCAGTGCGTTGATGGTGAATTGTCGCAGTGAGGTGATGACGCCTTTCTGGCTGAACGGTCTGATTACTAGATCTGCGTCAACACCCACCAGTTGTTTAAGGTCGATCGTGCCATCTGGTTTGGCGACCAAAAAGCCGAAGTTGACGCCTTTGCTCTGCAGCGCGATCGTGATCGGTTCTGCAGTCGTGCGGGCAGCGGCGAGGCCCTCGTGCCGCTGCTGCTGCAGATCGGCAGTCATCTCGCGCGCCAACAACTCGATCAGACCGGCACCGAAGAGATGATTGGTATTGCGTTCGTTGGAGAACTGCGGATCGGTGTTGTCGAAATCGGTATTGGCAAACCCCTCAGAGACAAAGACGTTGGCGACGAAATCGCCGGCACCGCCAATCACCGGCTGATTGTGACAGCCAGCACAGGCATTGGCGTCCAGCCCCGCAGTGCGCGCAAAGCGATTGCGCGGTGGGCGTTTTCGCTTGGTCGGGATGATCGCCTGTGTCGACATCGGCCGGCCGACGCCATCGGCACTGGTGAACTGTGCACCAAAGAGTCTCTCACCCTGTGAGATCAGCGTTTGCAGTCGATGTTCGTCGAGCGTGCCACTAAAATCGCGTTGCTCGACAGGCGCCTGGATTGCACGCTCTTGCCATGGGTAGTCGGGTTTACTTGGCTGTTGTTGGGTATGGGTCTGTGCAGCGACAGTGCCGACCGCCAACAGCCACACCGCGACCGCCAGGTTCGCAATGTGGATTGCCGGCTTGCGCAAGAATTCGATAGTGGAGATGTTGAGAGTGCGTAGAGCCATGGGCAGGACTGTATCAGTTGGCGACTTCGCTGGTGGGCGAACCGATGGAAAATACCTGTTGATCGACATGGTTCAGGCACTGCATCAGAGCGCCGCGTCGGATCAGTTCAAGCTCGCTCTGGCCTTGATGCACGGTGACGATTTCCTCGGAGTGAAAATCACTGTTGTCCGGCAGGCGCTCGTGAATCGCCTCGGCAATGAATGCCGCAGCGCTGCTGTCCAGGCCGACCAGACGCGTGGGAAAGGAGTCGAAAATTGCAAACAGGTTGGCAAGCCCCTGGCCGATCGCGGCACCCGCCTCGCGAAGCGCCTGGCGCTCGATGTCGTCACGGGCCCCGGCGGCCGCAAATATCTTTTGCATCGCATCACCGGGGATGGTCTGTTCGTCCAGTTCGTCGACGCGGCCACCATTGACGCGTCGCCAAATGGCGTAGTCTGCCGCATAGGCCTCGATGCAGCCCTGCTTGCCGCAGCGGCAAAGGGGGCCGTCGAGCGAGATCTGCATGTGGCCAAGCTCGGTGCCGGAGGATCGTGAGCCGGTCAGGATCTCGCCTTCGTGTATCAGACCAAGACCGATGCCGTAGGAAATCAGTACAGCCGCGAAGTTGTTGCTGTCGCTGCTGCGGTCACAGTTCGCTGTGGCGGGCTGCTCGACGGCAGCGGCGAGTTTCGCACTGAAAAGGGCGCTTGCAATCATGTTGCAGTCATTGTCGACATTGACGATCACACCGAAGCGCTGTTGCAGGTGATCGCCGATGCTGACCACTTGGTGCGGCGAGCGCGGCGACCACAGCAATCGGCCATCATCTTTGGAGACTTTGCCCTGGCAGGCGACCGTGATATGCAGCAATTGCGAGGCCTCGATGTCGTCATTGGACAAGACCTGCTGCAGGGTGTCGCCGATTTGCCTGAGCAGTGTGTCTGCATTGTCGGTGGTGGTATGGTTGCCCGAGGAACCGTGCGCCACAATGGCGCCGGTGTAGTCGAATAGCGTCGCCTCGATACGATCAAAATTGACGCTGACAGTGGCCACCAGGGCTGCCTGTGGCGCCAGATCCAGTACCACCTGAGGTCTGCCACGGCGCGCAATACCACTGGCTGCCGGTGGCTGGCTGGCTGCGGAGGCAAAAGTAGAACCGTGCTCATCCTGCGACGGATCTGACTCGACAATGATGCCGTCGGCCAGCAGTTGAGCGGTGACTTGCGTCACGGCGGCAGCACTCAGCCCGGTGCTGTGCGCGAGTTGCTTACGCGACTGACGGCCCAGCGTGCGCAGGCAACTGAGCAATCTGGCGCGGTTGGCATGGCGCAGTTCGTCGGATCGGGTAATTCGGCTCATGAAAAATAACTTGACACATCTTGCCGCAGGAGTCACCATTTTTTTGAGGCAAAAAATAATGGTAACTACCGTCCTGCGCGGAACGTCACAGCGATTGCTACTCGCGGCCTGAAGGCGTCCGACCACTACCCTCGAAGTCCGTGGCAAATCATTGCTGTTGCGTTGATCTGTCGCCGGCGGCGGGAGATACTTGGCAGGCGCTTGCGCTCTGGCAAACTCAAGTTTGCGTCGACGAGGCAGGACGGGGCGAGCTATAGAACGACTCACTTACTGATTAATACTAACGAGGAACATTGAATGAAAAAGACACTACTGGCCATTGCGGCCTCTTCGATGATCGCTGCGGTCTCCGCTCCTGCAATGGCGAAAGACAAGATCATCGGTGTGTCCTGGAAGGTTTTCCAGGAAGAGCGCTGGAAGCGCGACGAGGCCGTGATCAAGGCGATCGTCGAAGCCAATGGCGACAAATACATCTCTGCTGATGCACAGGGTTCGGCCGGCAAGCAGTTGACTGATGTCGAGTCGCTGATCTCCCAGGGTGCCGACGTACTCATGATCGTACCGTTTGACTCTGAAGCCATTTTGCCGGCGGTCGAGCAGGCTGCGGCCGAGGGCATCCCGATGATCGCCTACGACGTACAGATCGAACACCCCGATTCGCTTTACATCACTTTTGACAACGTCGGTGTTGGTCGATTGATGGCTCAGACCATGCTCGACAGTGGCCAGACTGAAGGCAACTTCGCGTTCATTAAGGGTGATCAGGGCGATCCGAATGCGACCTTCCTGTTCGAAGGTATCATGGAAGTGCTGCAGCCGAACATCGACAGCGGTGCGATCAAAAACGTTTGCGAAACCTTCACTGATGGCTGGAAGCCAGAGAATGCTCAGAAGAACATGGAGCAATGCCTGACTTCACAGAACAACAACATCGATGCAGTTGTCTCTGAAAACGACGGTATGGCGGGTGGTGTTGTCGCCGCTCTGGAAGCTCAGGGCATGGCGGGCAACGTGCCGGTCACCGGTCAGGATGGTGATCTGGCGGCGATCAATCGCGTCGCCCGCGGCACACAACTGGTATCAGTCTGGAAGGACTCTCGGGCACTGGGCAAGGTTGCAGCCGAAGCCGCGCTGATGCTGGCCGATGGCAAGGCTATGACTGATGTGCCTAACACGGCACCTTTTTCTGGCGGCAAGCGCGGTGTTGAAGTGGTATCCATCCTGCTCGAGCCCACGCCGATCACCAAGGACAACATCGGCACAGTGATTGATGCTGGCTGGATCGAAAAGTCAAAAGCCTGTGAAGGTGCGATGGACGGTGTAACCGGCTGCTAGTCAGCGGGTTAAATAGCGCTGTGCGAGTGGGTTCGCACAGCGCTTGTTTCAAACGGCTGGAGACCGATATCTCCGTAGCAGTTGATCGGTAGTATTTTACCGGTGGCCTGAAAAACCAGGCGGCTCGGTCTTTCTCCATTCTGTGATCCGTCGCTGGCGGCGCCCGCTTAAGTCGTGGAGGCTTAATACATGGCAGAGCAACTCAAAGACACCGGCGACAGCGCGATGGTCCGGTTTCTTCGCGCCACCGAGGTCGACACCCGCTTGCTCGGCATGATCGGCGCGCTGCTGCTGATCTGGCTGGGCTTTCATTTCTACGGGCATTTCGTCAATGGCTACGGGGCGTTTCTCACGCCGCGCAACCTGTGGAATCTGTCGGTCCAGACTTCGTCTATCGCCGTGATGGCAACCGGCATGGTACTGGTTATTGTCACTCGCCACATTGATCTGTCGGTGGGGTCGCTGCTCGGGTTCTCCGCGATGATCATGGGTGTGATGCAGGTCTGGGTGTTGCCGCAGTTTCTCGGCCTTGGACATCCGGCCATCTGGGCGATTACCGTTGTGGTCGGCATTGCGTTCGGCGGCATGATTGGCGCGTTTCAGGGTTTTCTGATCGCCTACCTGAACATTCCGGCTTTTATCGTCACGCTCGGTGGACTTTTGATTTGGCGCGGTGCGTCATATCTGGTCGCACGTGGCGAGACCATCGCACCGGTTGATCAAACCTTTTCACTGATCGGCGGCGGCCCCTACGGCACTATCGGGGCAACCGGCTCGTGGATCGTCGGTATCCTTTGTTGTATTGGCATAATTTTATTGTTGGTCAGCGGCCGCAGGCAGCGCATTCGCTTTGGCTTTCCCACCCGACCGATGTGGGCCGAGTGCCTGATTGGTGGCGTAGGCACGGCACTCGTGATTGGTGCGGTGATGGTGATGAATGCCTACCCGTGGCCCAAAGGCATCGTGCGGCGCTACGCGGCGGCCAACAATATCGAAGTGCCCGAGGGCGGTATTTTTATCTCTCACGGATTTGCGATACCGGTATTGGTGGCGATCGCCGTCGGTATCGTGATGACATTCCTCGCTAATCGAACACGCTTTGGCCGCTATGTATTTGCCATTGGCGGCAACCCGGAAGCCGCCGAACTTGCCGGCATCAATACCCGCAAGATGACGATGATGATCTTCTCGCTGATGGGCGCACTGACCGGTATCGCCGCTGTGATTGCCAGCGCTCGATTAAAATCGGCAACCCTGGCATTGGGGCAGTTCGATGAACTCTATGTGATCGCGGCGGCAGTTATTGGCGGCACCTCATTCGCCGGCGGCATTGGCACCATTTACGGGGCCATACTCGGTGCACTGGTGATGCAATCGCTGCAGTCGGGCATGGTGTTGATCGGATTTGATTCGGCGATTCAGCAAATGGTAGTCGGCGGAGTGCTGGTGCTGGCAGTCTATCTCGACAACCTCTACCGCAGAAACTCGGCCTGAGAGGCAGCCCCATGACTGACACGCAAAATCAACAGGCGGCGGCTTCGCAAATACCTCTGGTGGAAATGAAAAACATTTCCATCTCTTTCGGTGGTGTGCACGCGGTAGAGAATGCCTCTTGCGAGCTGTACCCCGGCGAGGTGGTCGGTCTGCTCGGGCACAACGGCGCAGGCAAATCAACACTGATCAAGATTCTTTCGGGTGCCTATGCCCGCGACAGCGGCGAGATATTCATTGATGGTAAAGAAGCCACCATCGACAACCCGCGGCACGCCAAAAGCTATGGCATCGAGACCATCTATCAAACGCTCGCACTGGCAGACAACGTAGACGCCGCGGCCAATCTGTATCTGGGGCGCGAACTGCTGACGCGTTGGGGCACGCTCGACGATGCTGCCATGGAAGCCGAAACCCGCAAGGTCATGAATCGGCTGAATCCGAATTTCACGCGTTTTAAGGATCCGGTTAAGCAGTTGTCTGGCGGGCAGCGACAGTCCGTTGCGATTGCGCGTGCGATTCACTTTAACGCCCGTATCCTGGTAATGGATGAGCCTACCGCGGCACTGGGTCCGGCCGAAACCGAACAGGTAGGCCAGTTGATCCATCAGCTCAAAGCCGAGGGCATCGGCATATTCCTGATCAGTCACGATATACATGATGTGTTTGATCTGGCTGATCGTGTGGTGGTGATGAAAAATGGCCAAGTGGTCGGTTCTGCCAAAACCGGTGATGTCAGTAAGGATGAGGTACTGGGCATGATTATTCTTGGTAAATGTCCACCGGGGGCGACACCCGGGCCCGGCGTCGCGGTATAGCTCGCAAAGCAGTGTGATGGTGAGTTCGGCTTGTCGAGGTAAAAAACACATCGACTGATTGATCTTGCGATGGGTAGCGGTGATTGGCGATTTTGATTCCGTGTCAGGACTTGATGATAGAATCCTGCGCTGTCATCAACACGTCGAGACCGGGGCCAGCCACCGTGAAACCATCAATTGTCAGTTTTGAATCCCTGGAAGAATGGGATGCCGGACCGATGCACGAGCTGTTCGACGTGCACGAATTTCCCGCCAGTGGCAATGCCATGGATCTGCCTATCGAGGTGCGCGAGCAGGCGCGCGCGCTCGCATTCAAAGGTCACTCGCAACTCAGTGCAGAGATCATTGATGTCTTTCCAAACATCGGGCTGATTGCGAATTACGGCGTAGGCTACGATACGATTGACGTTGCGCACGCAACATCTAAAGGCATTTCAGTCACCAATACCCCTGACGTACTGACCAGCGATGTGGCAGATCTGGCGGTCGGCATGTTGATCTGCCTGACGCGTGATATTGTCGGCGCGTCACAGTGGGTTAGCTCTGGCAACTGGGCCAGTGCCGGTGCATTTGGATTACAAAGAACCTTGTCAGATACCACCATCGGGATCGCAGGTCTTGGCAGGATTGGGCGCGCCATCGGCAATCGGCTGCACGGCTTTGATGCTGATATTCACTATTTCGCGCGAACCGAGAAGGATGCCCCGAATTGGACCTGGCACGGCGATCTGGTTTCACTGGCACAGCGTTCCGACATCCTGATCGTCGCCGTATCGGGTGGCCCGGCCACCAAAGGCATCATATCGGCGGACGTTATCGAAGCACTGGGCGCGGACGGATTGCTGGTCAATATTTCGCGTGGCTCGACCATGGACGAGGAGGCGTTGATTAACGCCTTGCAAACTAACCAGTTGCGTGGCGCCGCATTGGATGTGTTCAACAACGAACCCAACATCGATGCGCGCTTTCTTGAACTGGACAACGTACTACTGCAACCGCATCAGTCATCAGGGACGATCGAGACGCGAAAAAAAATGGGCGCTTTGCAACGGGATAACCTCAGTGCCTACTTTGCGGGCAAGCCGTTGCTGACACCGGTAACGTAGTTGTATCAGGATGCGAGCAGGTGATGAGCAGGCTACGAGTTTGCCTCTTGTCATGTGCGTTTAAGCGTGTCACGCGCGAGCGTGACACGGCTGTATATCGGCCTCGCTAACGTGTCGGGTTTCCCGGTGGCTATGCCATGGCCCATAGGAAACCCGACGTGTGAGCGAGGAAACAACACGCCGAGTGCTTTGGCGCCTGCGCGCCACACGCTTGCCGCAGCTACGAGACGAATTCAGCGCGACCCACCAGAGTCGGTAAAGACTGACTAGCGGCCTCGCTAACGCTTCGGGTTTCCCGGTGGCTAGCCCCGGCTCGCAGGAAACCCGACGCGTGAGCGAGGACAAACACACAGAATTCATCGGCACTTTCGTGCGGCAAGATGCCGTGGCGACAAAACGCAAATCAGCGCGACAGGTCAGTTCCAGGAAGCACTGGACGAACACTTCGCAGACGCGCCCGTTACCCCATATCGCAAGTCAAGCACAACCTCGCAGAGCGCTTAAGGAATCGCAGACAGCCGCATTGAACCGACCACGCGCTCGGTTGTGGAAGCTAGCGCCCGCACTAGTTTGGTTGTGCCTGCTGTTGAGTTACCAGCTTTCCACATCGCTTTGAGTCGATCGTATTCAGGCATCAGCGCTCTTAGCGCTTGCCGATGCTGGGTCTGGTCACTACTTAATTGCCAGGTCTGTCGTTTGGCTTTCGACAGTGTCTCTAGTGCAGATACGGTATCGCCGCTATCCATTTGCGATTGCGAGATTTGCAGCAGATCAGCGATGGCCTGGAGCTGTTTTTGGGTCTGTCGCTGGCGTTGTTCAGCCCACAATTGTTTACGCTGAGAGGCTTTTTGGGTGGCCAGTGCGGAACGTCTGGCGATATCAACGCTGCAGTGATCGGCAGACGCTATGCGATTCATGTACGCTGCACTCAACCGCAGGCCGTCGCCGCAGTCGTTGCAGATTTGATGGAGTGGTCCGTACTTTCTGTACAGCATCAGCGACAGGATGACGCCATTGGTGTTGGCGGTGGTTGCCTTATTGAACTGGCCGGATTTTTCATAGATACCGGAGTACCAGCCCCCCTTCGGGTTGCGAGCCTGCCACACCGTATCGAGCAGCAGTTTGCTATAGGGCTGAGCAGGTTGCAGGTAGGCCATCGAAAAGGCCGCTTTGGTCGACACGGTTTTAAGGTGATTCATATGCTCGCCGCGATCAGTGAGCGTAAGCCACGGTGTGCTGTTAGTGAAAATGGTGTTATAGACAAACCAGGGCGCGCGATCGATATTATCTTCTGATACCGCCGTCACCTGTGCTGTGCGCTGAAAACGACGTCGCTGCACCTCAACGATGTTGTCAAACAGCGGGCCGTTTTCACTATCCCGTCCATACTCCAACAGATTCATCGCGTAGGATTCGGCGACGACATAATTGTGCGCGCCCAGATTGCTCGCATCGCGACGATCAACAGTAATTGGCACACCTTCGATCAGAACCTGCGTCGCGTGTTTGTTGGTGTAACTCGCCGCGAGATCCATGTTGAAACCCGCTCGCGCCAGCGCGCGAGCGGCGTATTGTTCGTAACCCAGTCGCCCTTCCTGCAGTACGCCGATGTCATCGTCGTCTCGGCCGAGGCCGAACATCTGCCCGTTGTTCGCCAGCCGACAGAAGCTCCAGCGTTCAATGATGTCTGCAGCCTGATCGCGGTAGCGGGGGTGCATATTCGACAGAATCTGCAGCCACGAAACCAGACGTCCCAGATCGAGTGTCGATACGCCAATGCCGCGCGCGTCAGGCTGGTTTCGGTAGTCGCTCATTTGCGCCGTAGCGGTGTTATAAACCTTGTTTGGTGCCTCCTCGTTGAAGAGTTCCAGCCGCTGCAGGGTGTGCAATAGTTTATCGATGTGCCGATGCATATCGGCACTGGATATCAGGCCAAGGTCACCAGCCGCGAGCATCGCAGCCAATGTGGATCCGGTGTCCCACATGGTAGTGGATGGAAAGCCATCTACCGAATTGACGAGCCCGGTCTGTGGCTGAATATTGCGCGAAAAGTAGCCCCAGGCCTGCTCGGCGATCTCTAAATCGCGGTGATCGAGCATGTTGCCGGCGAGTGTGGGGTGGGTGGGTACTGCTATGGACGTTGATGACGCTTGCATCCGGGCGTAGGCCGTGCTCGCCACAACACCGACGATGAACACCGCAGCGACCATTGCGGGTATTCGGAGTGAGCTATCTTTGAAGAACATGGCGTGCAGAAATCTCCGAGGCGACCCGGGACCAGAGGATCGGCATCGGCCGTCGAAACTTTAATGTCAACGCCGGGCACCGGGCAGTGCTGGTCGCTTGCGCGGGTGGCATGCGCGATGAGTGGGCGTGTGACCGGTGGCGGCGCGGCGACGATCTGAACAGGCGCCAATGGCACGCTTTGCTACAAGGTATTGCCTTCAATCAGGCGGGTGGGCACTGCAATGACATCGTTGGTGCTCTCGTTTCTCACTTTCCGAGCCAACATCTCTGAAGACACTCTGCCAATCTCGCGCATCGGTACCGCGGTGGTTGTCAGTTGGGCGGAGAGTATGGATGCCGCCTCGTGTCCGCCCCAGCCGGCGATGCCGATGTCCTCGGGCACGCGAATACCTTTGCGCTGGCACCAGGACAGCCCGCCGATCGCCAGGGTGTCATCCTGGAAATAGATCATGTCGATCTCGTGGTTCTGATTGAGCATGTTTTCGGTGCCGTAAAAACCGGCGTAAAACCCGGGTGTGTCGTTGAGCTTTTCTTCCTGAACAATGGTGCCACCACCGTCACAGAAGCTGCTGCTAAAGCCCTTGAAACGCTCGATCCCGTCCGAGTCCCAATCGTGCGCCGAGCCCAGCAGGGCCGCTCTGCGGTAGCCCTTCTCAATCGAGTGTCGCCCCATCGCAAAACCCGAGTCAAACTCGTTGAATCCTACTGACATATCCAGCGGACTGGTGTTGAGATTCCAGAACTCCACCACCGGGATGCCGGCATCGCGTAGCAGTTTGAGCGTACCGCTGGTGTGCTGTTTGCTCGACAGCAGCACGCCGGCAGGTCGCCACGCGAGGATGCTCTTGAGCCATTTTTCCTCATCCTGCACCAACAGATTGTGACTGCCGATCATGGTCTGCAGACCCAGTTTCTGGAAGGTGCGATCGACGCTCTCAAGCACCTGACCAAAAAAGTGGCTGGACAATCTGGGCACGCAGACACCGACCAGCGTCGACGCACTACCCGGACCAAATGCCGCCGCCAGTCGATTGGGCAGATAACCGGATCGCTCTACCTCGCGCAGCACTTTTTGCCGCGTCGCTTCGGAAAACCCTTCTGCGTTACGCAGTACACGGGATACCGTCATCTTCGAAACGCCAGCGGCTTCGGCGATTTGGCTTAAGTTAGAGCTCTGTTTTTTAACAGGTTTTTCTTTCATCTCAATGCTGGGCGAGAGCGACATGGCGTCGTTGGCGACGAGATTCTCGGCGCTGATTCTACATTTTTTTAGACGAAAACTTGAATCTGTCAGCAGACTCGATTACGTTACGTTATCGGTAACGTAAGCCAGTGCAAACACATCGTCGAGGTTAACTTGCCACATTCGGAAGGTCTTTTCTTTGACCGGGTGTCGAAAGATTTTGGCGCAACGCAGGCGCTGAAAAGCGTATCGCTCCATGTCGAGCGAGGCGAGATCGTCGCTTTGCTTGGTGAGAATGGCGCTGGCAAGTCCACGCTTATCAAGATCCTGGGCGGTCTGCATGCACCGGACGACGGTCGTGTATTGATCGATGGTGCGGAGTATCTGCACCATCCCGGTCGTCGAGGAGAAGGCGCAAAGGTCGCATTCATTCATCAGGATCTGGGCCTGATCGAGTGGATGAGCATTGCAGAGAATATTGCGCTGGCGGTTGGCTACAGCAAGTCGATGGGGTTGATCAACTGGCGCAGGAGTGAGGCGCTGGCCAGGCGAGCGCTGAAACTGGTCGACAGTAATTTTGATCCGTCGACGCGCGTATCGTCATTGACGCGAACAGAAAAATCGCTTGTCGCGATCAGCCGGGCACTGATTGTCGAGTGTGATTTTCTGGTGCTCGATGAACCCACTGCAAGTCTGCCGGCGGATGAGGTCGATCGACTTTTCGACGCGCTCAGGCCGTTGCGAGAAAAAGGGGTCGGGATGATTTATGTCTCTCATCGGCTCGATGAGATTTTTCGCATCGCCGATCGGGTGGCAGTTTTGCGCGACGGCGATATGGTGGGTGTTCGCGATGTCAACTACACCAGTCCCGAAGAGCTTGTCACGCTGATTGTGGGTCAGAAGACCAGAGAGATTTCAAAGCCCGCACTTGCCGATCCGTCGGCCGGGCCATCCCCATTCGGTGCACCCCGAACCACAGCCATTGGCAAGATTCTGCAAATCAGTGACATGCATACCGACCGGGTCAGTAATGTCGGTCTGTCGCTGCAGCGCGGTGAAATGCTGGGTCTGGTGGGCCTGCGTGGCGCGGGCCACGAAGATATCGGGCGCGCTCTGTTTGGACTCGCGCAGTCCAGGGCTACGGTTTGGATCGACGGTCGGGAGGTGGAATTGTCTTCACCGTCCCACGCGATAGAGCTTGGCATTGGCTTTCTGGCCGGTGATCGAATTGTCGAATCCGTCGCGCCTGCGCTGTCGATTTGTGAAAACACCTTTATCAACCCGTGCGTGCGAGGCCAGAGGCTGATGCAGTTGCAACATCCAGGGCGCGAGCGAGACAAAGCGCGAGCGCTGGGTGAGCTCGTGGGTCTGACCCCCAACGATCCGACACTGCCGATCGAGGCGCTGTCTGGCGGCAATCAGCAAAAAGTGGTCGTCGGGCGGTGGCTCGATACCGGCCGGAAAATTCTGATCGCAGAAGACCCGACTGCCGGCGTAGATGTCGGTGCCAAGGCTGAAATCTACCAACTGCTTTTCAATGCAACCGAGTCAGGTATGGGCGTTCTGGTGGTCTCGACAGACTTTGAAGAGGTCGCCAATATATGTCATCGCGCACTGGTGTTCAGTCGTGGCAGGTGCGTAGCACAACTTCGAGGTGTCGAGCTGTCGACCGAGAATCTGATTCAGCAGGCTTCTGCCAGTGAGGCACTGACCATGACGCCGGAACAACATGCAATCCATTGAATCCAACGCGCTCGAACCGACTCGAGCCGAATTGAAGAAGCTCGGGTGGTTGCAACGCATCTGGCGTCTGTTGCCGGTCTACGGTTTGGTGGTGCTAACGATTTTTCTGATTGTGCTGTTTTCCATCCTGTTGCCTAAAACCTTCCCGACGATGCTGAATCTGCGCGCGATTCTGTCGGATAAATCGATTATTGCACTGCTCAGCCTGGCGGCTATGGTGCCAATGGCTGCGGGTCGAATCGATTTGACCGTCGGCTACGGTATCGTGATCTGGCACATTTTGGCTATTTCGCTGCAGACCATGTACGGCGTGCCGTGGCCAATTGCGGTGCTGGTGGTCCTGCTATTGGGCGCACTGGTGGGGTTTCTGAACGGGCTGCTGGTAGAGATTGCAAGGATAGACAGTTTCATCGCCACGCTAGGCACTGGCACCATTTTATACGCGCTCGCACTGTGGCACACCGGTGGTCGGCAGATGGTCGGCATTCTGCCTGAGGGCTTCTACGCGATTAACGGTACGTTTGTACTCGGTCTGCCGATCACCGCTTACTACATATTTGCGATAACGGTGGCGATGTGGCTGATCCTCGAACACACACCCACTGGCCGCTATCTGTACGCCATTGGTGCTAATCCCAGGGCGGCGGAGCTCAATGGTATTCCCACCCGAAAGTTCGTCGTTGGCGCGTTTGTCACGTCGGGACTGATGACGGCACTGGCCGGGGTGCTGCTGGCGTCGAAACTGCGCATTGGGCAGGCAAGTGTCGGTCTTGAATATCTGTTGCCGGCGCTGGTGGGCGCGTTTCTCGGCTCGACCACCATCAAACCCGGGCGCGTCAATGTCTGGGGGACGATAGTCGGAGTGGCCATACTCGCGGTCGGCATTTCAGGCATTCAACAGTTTGGCGGTTCATTTTGGGTGGAGCCGATGTTCAACGGCGTCACTCTGTTAGTGGCCATCGGCATTGCGGGCTATGCGCAACGCAAACGCAGTGCGGCGGCAAAGTAACTTCAAACCAAAACGATCAAACCAGGAGGACTTATGTCAATAACCACTCAAGTTCAGGCACTGGCTGCAGGCGTCGCAATGGCGTTTGTTACCACGCAGTCGATCGCGGCGACGGCCTTTGATGGCCCAGACAGTGGCCCGGCTGCCGCGTCGGGCAAAACCATTGTGGTACTGGCGGCGGACATGAAAAATGGCGGCATTCTCGGTGTCACCAACGGTGTTGAGGAGGCTGCAAAAGAGATTGGCTGGGATGTGCGTGTGCTGGATGGGGCAGGCTCGGTACAGGGCCGCACCGCAGCGTTCGGCCAGGCGATGGCACTGCAACCGGATGGCATTATCATCAACGGATTCGATGCCGTTGAACAGCAGGCTGCCCTGGACCAGGTCAGCGCTGCCAGCATTCCCATGGTGTCGTGGCACTCAGGGCCGAAAATTGGTTGCGATGCCCCAGGCGGCATCTTTGCAAACGTATCGACCGATGCGATGACCGTATCCGAAGAGGCCGCCAACTGGGCTGTGGAAGATGCTGGCGGCAAGCCCGGTGTGGTGATCTTCACCGACTCGACCTACCAGATTGCGATTGACAAGGCGGATCGAATCAAAGAGACAATAGAGAAGATGGGCGGCACGGTGCTCGAGTATGTCGATACACCCATCGCCGATACGTCCAGCCGTATGGGTCCGCTGACAACCAGCTTGTTACAAAAGTACGGCGCCGACTGGACCCACGCGCTGGCGATCAACGACATCTACTTCGACTTCATGGGGCCGGCACTGGCGGCAGCCGGAATTAAAGGTGACGGAGCCCCTAAGGCAGTCGCGGCCGGCGACGGCTCGGAATCAGCGTTTCACCGAATTAAAACGGGCCAGTATCAGTCGATCACGGTCGCCGAGCCTCTGAATCTGCAGGGCTGGCAGTTGGTGGACGAACTCAATCGTGCCATTAGCGGTGAGGCGTGCTCGGGTTATGTTACGGCACCTGCGGTGGTGACGATGGATGGCGCCAAAGACATGGGCGATAGCCCGGTTTTCGATCCGGACAATGGCTATCGGCAGGCGTACTCTAAAATCTGGAAGCCTTAAGCTTGCCTGTTGATTACAAGCTCGGTGGTTGTGAACCACCGGTCTGTGAACGACGGGGCAAACCCAAGCATCGCGTTGACACAAACACTAAAGTGCCGTGCGGCTGAAATGACAACTTCAGCCGCTGACCCGACGCGCTTTTTTTTTGGCTTGCAAACGTTACCGATAACGTTCAAATCCAAAGGAATGACAGCAGATGATAGTGAATGACGAAACCCGGGTTGGCGATCGCCAACCTGTCATCAGGATGAGAGGCATCTGCAAGCGCTTTGGCGGTGTCGTCGCGCTCGATGAGGTGGATCTCGACGCCTACCCAGGTGAGGTACTCGCGATCGTAGGCGACAACGGCGCCGGCAAGTCTACGTTGATCAAAATTCTAACCGGCGTCTATCAGGCGACGTCAGGTGTCATTGAACTCGATGGCGAGCGCTTTGAAATGATGAGCCACGCCAATGCCATCAGTGCCGGCATCGACGCGGTCTATCAGAATCTGGCGATCGCTGATCACCTGACGCCTGCTGAAAATCTCTTTTTGGGGTCAGAGCTCACCCGATCAGTGTTTGGCATCAGGCTGCTCGACAACAAACGCATGAGGCGCGAGGCGGTACAAACGCTGCGCGAGCGACTCGGCGTCGAGCTTAAAGACATGAATGTGCCCACGGAGACTTTGTCGGGCGGTCAGCGTCAGGCCGTTGCCATCGCACGCGCGGTACACCATGAAAATCTGCGTGTGCTGGTGATGGATGAACCGACCGCCGCACTCGGCCCACAGGAAACCGCACGCACACTGCAACTAATCAAGTCGTTGCGCGATCAGGGACTGGCGGTCATTGTAATATCGCACTCGCTTGATGATGTCTTTGCAATCTCTGATCGAATTCACGTGCAGCGGCGGGGTCGCTGTGTGGGAGTGGTCAATACGGCCAATACCAGCAATGAAGAAGTACTGAGCATGATTGTCGGCGCCTCATCGTCGACCAGTTCGGCAGCTTGAGAGATCATCATGGCCAATAAAAGACCTGCGGACGCTGCGACGAAAAAGACGGTGGGTCAGCACCTTGAGCCGTACATCAGTTTTATCGGCCCGATGGCGATGATTCTGGCGATACTGCTGTTTATGGGAATCGCCGAGCCGGCGCGTTATTTCCGCACCTCGAACCTCAACCAGATTTTGCTCGATGCCGCGCTCTATATGCCGATGGCAATGGCTATGACATTTGTTATCACTCAGCGCGGTATCGATCTGTCGATCGGGTCGGTGGCCGCACTGTCTGCCATTGTGATGGCATTTCTGATAAAACAATACGGCTTTCCGGCGCCGATTGCAGCGCTCATCGCACTGGCGCTTGGCGCGTTGATGGGACTGATCAACGGTTTGGTGATAACCCGTCTGAAAGTACCCGATTTGATCGGAACACTGGCAATGGACCTGGTGTACCGAGGGTTTGCGCTGGTGATTGCCAAGGGGCTTGTGCTGGCCCGTTTTCCGGAGCTGATTACCGAGATCGGCCGCGGCCAGTCACTGGTGTTTCTGCCGACACCGGTCGTGATCGGTCTGATCACGATGGCCATTGGTTACTACGTACTCACGGCCACCCATTTTGGCCGTTACACCATTGCGATCGGTTCCAATCCCGAGGCGTCGGATATGACGGGCATCGACGTCGATAGACACCGCATCTATGCCTACGTGCTGATGGGCACTATGGCGGCACTGGCCGGGGTAATGCTAACCGGCAAGCTCAACGCCATTCAGGCGACTTCGGCACCTTATTTCAACTTACATGTGATCGCAGCGGTTGTGGTGGGGGGAACGTCACTCTTTGGCGGTCGAGCCTCTATTGTCGGGTCGCTTGCCGGGGTGCTGTTGTTGTCGATGATGATCAATGCACTGGTAACGCTTCGAATAGAGTTTTTCTGGCAGTCAGTCGCCTCCGGTGTAGTCATCATTTTCTCGGTCGCACTCTACACCTGGCTGCAGAAAAAGGATCGCGACGGCGGCGCCGGTATCACCGGACTTTTTAGCAGCCCGGCTCAATCGAAAACGTTCCAACTGTTTATCGTAATCGTTGGCTGCCTACTGGTGCTATCCATTCTGGGAGCCCTGTTCGCCGGTGTCGTCAAGCCCAGCGGCTAGCCTGATTTTGAGTTTACCGCCTGGCGGGCGACACGCAAGCCCGTCAATCATCACCACCTGAAAACTTGTGAGGAATGACAAATGAGTGGAACATTGAAAGTTAGCGTGTTGGCCGCCGCGATGTCGGCACTGGCTGGCACGGCACTCGCGCAGCAGTCGCTACCGCTGAAGGAAATGGACGGAATCGCTGATCGCGATCATTGGTTGCCTGCCGAGGTCAATCAGGATGGCGCGCTCGAGGCATTGCAGAACGCTACGGCCGAAGTGGCCAAGCCGTACACTGGCAAACTCGACAAACCGCTGCAGATCGCATTGATCTATCCCTCAGCTGACACGTCAGATTTCTGGGCCAGAAACTATCTGGCGCTAACTAAGCGCCTGGAAGAACTCGAGATCCCATTCGAGGCAACCGAGTTTGCCAGTCGTCAGATTGAGCACTCATTGCAATCGACCTATACCGCGCAGGTCGATCAGGATTCAGATATCTATGACTTCGTGATCTTTGGCCCATCGGAGCTTGCCATTCAGGGCGACAACATCGAAAAACTAGCGAAGAACAAGGATCTGACCACATTCGTCTGGGCGTTTCACACCCCGTTGAAGTATTTCGAAACACAACCCGCCAGTTGGTTCGATTTTTCTTCCGCCTATGGTGCGATCAAAATTTGCGACTATATGGTCGAACGGCTCGGCAAAGATGTGACCTACGCGATGAATCGCGGCATCCCCGGTATTACCGACAACCAGCGCTCGGGCGATTTCAAAGACTGCGTGGCGGAGAAGGGCAACTGGAATGTGGTGTACGAACACTACGGCGAGTATCAACGTGAGGGCGGGTTTGAAGGCACGCAGTTGATTCTGCAGGCCTATCCGGAGGCCAAGGTCATCCACAACGCCAATACCGCG
>CAZYDV010000029.1:20956-29820 GCA_964646405.1 uncultured Granulosicoccaceae bacterium
GTTCAGTCGAGGCTCAGAAAGCGGTGGCGAAGGAAAAGGAGATCTTCTCTACCGGTTGGGGTGGTACGGGCCTGGAGCTGGAAGCCATACGCAATGGTGAACTCGACGCCACACCCATGCGTATGGGCGATGATGTCGGTGCTGCAACGGCCGAGGCCATCAAAGCGCATCTGGAAGGTCGTGCCGACGAATTGCCGCTGGTGTTTCTGGGCCGTATCACCGTCGCACACGACAATATGAAAGTCGAAGAGATCGACGCGCTGGAAAAAGAAGCGTTTCGATTTTCCGGTGTAGGTGCGCTTAGTCGGTAAGTGCAGGGGGTATCGCCGCGGTTGATCCGCGGCGATATTGCGGTTTAAGCGAGGTGTTTTTGCAGTTTAGGGTGACGTGGCGGTATTCAGGTAGAACACAAACAGCTGGATTCCGGAGCAAGTCCGAAATGACGGGTGGGAGGAGGAACGAGACTGCGGGCCAGTCCAACGCACACAACCGGTACCCACCGTCCATACCGTGCTTAACGCGGTAGTCCCGCATATCGATAAAACCAGCAGCCAGCAACAGCGACATGCGAAGACCCTGGCGTCTACCAGTGCGCCTTAGTCACCTCGAATCGCGCGGTGTTAAACTTGCCAACCGCACCCACGAGGATCTGCGCATGACCCAGGCACCCGTCATCAACTCCCGCCACCACAATCGCATCACCACGCTGCAACCCGAAATAGCACAGTGGCGGCACGACTTTCACGCGCACCCGGAGCTCGGTTTCAAGGAGATCAGGACGGCGGCAATCGTCGCTGAAAAACTGCAGGCATTTGGCGTAGACGAGGTTGTCACCGGCATGGCGACCACTGGTGTGGTGGGTGTGGTACACGGCCGCAATCCGGGGCCGATGATCGGCCTGCGCGCCGATATGGATGCACTGCCGATGCAGGAGCATAACGATCTGTCGTATCGCTCTACCACAGACGGCGTGATGCACGCCTGTGGTCACGACGGGCACACAGCGATGTTGCTGGGGACGGCAAAGCTGCTGGCTGAGTCACGTGACTTTAATGGCTCTGTCGCGGTTATCTTTCAACCGGCCGAGGAGGGCGGTGGCGGTGCCCGCGTGATGGTCGATGAAGGGCTTTTGGATCGCGTCGATTGCCAATCGATCTGGGGCTTGCACAACTGGCCGGATCTGCCGCTGGGCAGTTTTTGCTCTCTGACCGGGCCGGTTATGGCTGGCATCGACTATTTTGACATCACCATTCGCGGTCAGGGTACACACGCCGGCATGCCTCACGACGGCGTTGATACCGTGCTGGCTGCCGCTCATCTTGTCACCGCCATCCAGAGTGTCCCGGGGCGCAATATTTCGCCCCATGCTACCGCGACGATCGGCGTGGCGATGATCAAGGGTTCTGATGCCTATGTGGTGATGCCCGATGAAACCGTCATTGGCGGATCGGTACGTTATTTTGATGAATCTGTGCGCGCGCTGGCCGAGGACCGTATCCGCAGCCTTGCCAATGGCATCGCACAGGGCTTTGGTGCCGAGGCCATCGTCGACTATCGCAAGAACTACCCACCCGCGATTAATCCGGCAAACGAGGCAGACATTGCGGCGCAAATTGCCGGCTCGCTGGTCGGACCACAACAGGTTATTCGCGAGCACGAGCCATGCATGGCCGGGGAAGATTTCGCATTTATGCTAAATCAGCGGCCGGGCAATTACATCTGGATGGGTACCGCAAGCGATGAACATGCATCCGGCAAACTTCACTACCCGGATTACAATTTCAATGATGCGTCGATCGTTTATGGCGTTGGTTACTGGCTGGCATTGGTAGACCGGGAGTTATCTGGCAGTTAGCAGTGGGGAAGAGGTTGAACACGCTATACCAACAGCCCGGTTGATCGTAGAGGAGTGTTGCTCACTACACTTTGTTGCAGCTGTCACGCCTGTCCGCAGTAAAATTTGCACCATAAGTTGAGTTCCCGGGTATAAGTACTCATGCATAACCTGAAAGTTATCCTGCCAATGGTCGCACTTTTGCTCAATGCCTGCGGTACGTCAAGTGTGTTTCCAACGCCGGAACGCCTGCAACAGGATGGCTACGCCGAAATAGGGCGTTGGCTGGATCGCGATATGCCGGGGCGAATCAAACGCAGCGGCATTACCGGAATTGCAATTACCCTGGTCGATGGGGCGGATATTGTCGTTCAACGCGAGTATGGGTTTGCGGACAAAGCGTCCGGGCGCAGGGTCACAGCCGATACACTGTTTCGCGCAGGTTCGGTGACGAAATCTTTCACCTCTGTGGGCGTCATGCAGATGGTCGAGCAGGGCAAACTCGCGCTGGATGCGCCACTTCGCGATGCGATACCAGAATTCAGCATTCAGAGTCATCGTGGAAATGATGATGACGTGACGCTTCGCAAAGTGCTTAGTCATCATGCCGGGCTTCCCAGCGATATGATCGACGGCATGTGGGACGAGAATCCCGAACCCTTCACCCACGTAGTGGACCTGCTGAAAGATCAGTATCTAACATCAGAACCCGGCACCGTGTTTTCCTACTCGAATATTGGCTTTTCGCTTGCCGGGCAAGCGTTGCAGCTTGCCAGTGGCAGGCCCTACACCCGCTATATAGAGCAACAGATTCTCGAACCGTTGGACATGCATTCGTCGAGTTTCGATCTGGGCGCCGATCCGGAAAATCTGTCTCTGGGCTATGTAAAGGGCAAACCGGTCACTGAATACGACATTCGAGACAAACCGGCCGGCGCGCTGATCGCCACAGCCGCGGATCTTGCGCAGTTTGTCAAGGCAGTGATAGCGGGTGGAGATACTGACGAAAGCTACAACGGCAAGCGTTTGCTGCAGCCTGAAACGGTTAAAGAAATGCTGACCCCGCCTGTCTATCAGTCGCCATTTTCAGTGAGCAATCCGGTAGCACTGGGTTGGTTTAGAGTACCGGGAGTATTGCCGTTTGGCGATGACATGGTCATGCACAACGGCCAGACCATGGCCCATAGCGCGCTGGTGCAGATTGGCACAGAAAGAAAACTGGGCGTGGTTATTTTATCGAATAGCCCGGTTCCCGCAAAACTTGACGAGATATCGAGAGACGTGTTTGATCTGGCCTACAATTTAGGCCGATTGGTTCTAAGTGAGCATATCCGCTGGCGCGTCTGGCAGCCTGTACGCAATGATAGGCCTCATTGGACACCCGCCGCGTGAGCAAGGCTGCTTTTGATCGCCTCGCTGACGCGTCGGGTTACCTTTGCTTGCCGGGGTCTACTCTTGCGGGTAGCCCGCCGCGTGAGCAAGGCAGCCTTTGATCGCCTCGCTGACGCGTCGGGTTAACTTTGCTTGCCGAGGTCTACTCTTGCAGGTAACCCGCCGCGTGAGCAAGACAATTCCTACGAGTCGAATAGCCGGTTGAGCAAAACAACCCGCACACCCCCGCTACCGCCCCTCCGTCCCATCAAACGTCTCCCCCAGCGAAAACGGCGAATGCAATCGCATCCTTGCGCGATTGGTCGAGATAATCGCCAACACCACGATAGTCACGATATAGGGCAAGCTGGAAAGCAGTTGTGACGGTATAGCCGCACCCATCGATTGCGCGATCAGCTCACCCAGTGACACCATGCCGAACAGCAGCGCACCAAACGCGATGCGGCCGGTTTTCCAGGTGCCAAATACCACCAGTGCCACGGCGATCCATCCGCGACCGGCGATCATGCCGTCGGCCCACAAGGGAGTGTAGATGGTCGAGGCATAGGCGCCGGCGAAGCCTGCCAGCAGGCCGCCAAATGCTACCGCACCATAGCGAATTAAAAATACCGGGAACCCCAGTGCCTGTGCTGCGTGCGGGTTTTCGCCAGCGGATCGAATCGCGAGACCAAGTCGGGTGTATTTTAGTGTCATGCCAATCGCCAGTGCCAGTGCAAAGGTCAGATAGACGACGATATTCTGCTGAAACAGGACCGGGCCTATCAGCGGCAGTTCGCTCAACACCGGTATGTTCACGCCACCCGTGGAGGCGATGGTCAGGCTTTCGTAGTCGCGACCGATCAGTGCGGAGAGTCCCAGGCCCAGTATGCCGACGGCAAGGCCCGAGGCGACTTGATTGGCGAGAAACGTAATCGCGGTGACGGCAAACACCAGTGAGATTAAAACGCCGGCAAAACCTGCCAGTGCAAAGCCCAGCACGTGGCTGCCGGTCTCGTAGGTAACGACAAAACCGACGGCAGCCGATACCGCCATCATGCCCTCGACGCTTAAGTTCAGTACGCCAGACTTCTCTGCCACCAATTCGCCAAGGGCGGCCAGCAGAAAAATGGTCGCGGCACTAAAGGTGCCAGCGAGAAAAAATTCCAGTGTGCTCACAAGATCGCGCTCATGTTGCCGGCTCGGCGGCGGTCAATGCCTTTGATGATCGAATCCGGTAGTTCACGAGCGTGTAGGCAGCCAGATAAAAGATCAGCAAAAGACCCTGAAAAACATGTACCGCGCTGATCGGCAAGTTGGCCGATACCAGGGCGACATCTCCACCAATATGCAACACCGCGACGAAGAAGGCGGCGAACACGATTCCCAATGGATTGAGCGCGCCCAGATAGGCGACGATGATGGCCGAGTAGCCGTAGCCAGAGGTGACAGAACGTTGCAACTGACCGATGGGTCCGGCCACTTCACTCATGCCGGCAAGGCCTGCGGCGAATCCTGCCAGCAGCAGGCTGATCCAGACCGCGCGTTTTGCGCTGAATCCCGCGTAGCCAGCGGCTTCGGGCGCCAGGCCGCCAACCATCAGTTTAAAACCGCCAAAGTGGCGTTCCATAAACAGCCAGATCACGATAGTGAACAGAATCGGGATGGCGATGGAGGTGTTGAGCCTGACGCCTGAAAACAGCGGGCTGAACAACGCCTCGTCCTGAAACATCACGGTTTGTGGAAAGTTAAATCCCATAGGATCTTTCCACGGCCCGAGCAACAGGTAATAGAGCAGTTGCAGGGCGATGGAGGTCAGCATCAGTGTGACCAGAATTTCGTTGGCATTAAAACGCGTTTTCAAAACCGCGGCAATCGCCGCCCACGCCATGCCACCCAGTGCACCGAGCACGATCATCGCCGGCAACAACCAGCTGGATGTGCTGTCGACAAAATAGACTGGTACTGCGGCGGCGGCGATCGCACCGATGATCATCTGTCCTTCGGCGCCGATGTTCCAGACCTTGGCGCGAAAGCCGACCGCCAGCGCCTGTGCGATCAACAAGAGTGGCCCGAATTTAAGGAAGATCTCTGTGATTGAGTAGAAGTTGGCAAACGGTGCGATAAAAAACGAATGTAGCGTTTGCAGTACCGGTTTGTTTAGCACCAGAAGCAGCAGCGAGCAGATGACGGTCGATGCCACTACAGAAATTAACGGCGTAGCGATCAGCATCGCTCGCGAGGCGCGCTCGCGACGTTCGAGTCTAACCGGCACGGCGATTATCTTCCGATTGGTGGTGGCCGATCATATATTCGCCTATGTCGTTGGGGGTGACGTCGCGGGTGTCCAGCGATGGCGTCAGCGTCCCCTGGTTGATGACGTAGAGTCGATCAGTGACTTCGAACAGCTCTTCGAGTTCTTCGGATACCAGCAGTATGCCAATGCCGGCATCGCGCAGATCGAGCAGGCGCTGGCGGATCGCGGCGGCGGCGCCGATATCGACGCCCCAGGTAGGCTGTGCAACGAACAACAGGGTTGGCGCGAGTGACAACTCGCGACCGATAATGAATTTTTGCAGATTGCCGCCAGACAATGAGCCAGCACTGGCATCGATGCCACCGCAGCGCACGTCGAATTCATCGATACAGCGCTGGGTGTATTGACGGGTTTTGCCGCGGCGCACAAATCCACCTTTCAAAAGCCCCTTGGTAAAAGCGGTGAGCAGTGAGTTGTCCGCCAGTGTCAGCGCCGGCACAGCCCCGCGACCCAGACGTTCTTCAGGCACGAACGCAAAGCCGAGTGCCCGGCGTTCGGCGGCACCCAGTTTTGAGACTGGCTTACCCATCATGCGAATAGCATCTGCCGGCAGTTGTTTTTCGATCTGTTCGCCAGAGATCAATCGCGCGAGTTCACGCTGCCCGTTACCGGACACCCCGGCGATACCAACGATTTCGCCACCGTGAACCTGCAGATCTATTTGCTTCAGGTGAGTACCGAACGGATCCTGGCTGGCCACCGATACGGCGTTGAGCTCCAGCAGCGGGGCTGCGCTTTTCCGCGCGGCTGCCTGCGCCTGAATGGTCGAGATTTCATGGCCGATCATCAGCGTGGCAAGCTCACGGGTGGAGACCTGGGTAGGGTCGACGGTACCCGCTACGCGCCCCGCGCGCAAAACGGTTGCGGTATCACACAGCTCGCGAATCTCTTCGAGCTTGTGCGAGATAAACAGGATCGCTACACCGCTGTCGCGCAGCTTACGCAGTGCATCGAATAGTGCACCGATATGTTGTGGCGGTAGAACAGATGTTGGCTCATCGAGTATCAGCAGCCGCAGGTCCTGCATCAGACAGCGAATGATCTCGACGCGCTGGCGCTCACCTACCGATAGCGAGTGAACAAAGGCTGCAGGCTCTACCGGCAGTTGAAAGCGCTCACCAATCTCTCGAATCTGTTGTGCCAGATCCTGTCGCCTGCCGGGTATCGTCAGCGAAATATTCTCAACGACGGTGAGCGTCTCGAACAGCGAAAAGTGTTGAAACACCATGCCGATGCCAAGTCTTCTGGCGACCGCCGGGTTGCGCAGGCGGGCAGGTTGTCCGCGCCAGATCATCTCGCCCGCGTCGGCTTGCAGCAGCCCGTAGACGAGTTTCATCAGCGTGGATTTGCCGGCGCCGTTTTCGCCGAGAATGGCGTGAATGGAACCTGAGTGTACGTCGAAGCTGATGTCGTCGTTGGCGACGACGGAGGGGAATCGCTTGGTGATGTTGCGCAGCGATAGCAGCGCGGGGTTGGCAGCCATAGGGTTTTCTTTTATTTCTGACAAACGTCGGGGCAACATGCCCCGACGCATTTTACCGGCGTGCCTACTTTGGCAGCGGCGAGTTGACGCCCTGCACGTGCCAGTCCATGCCAAGGATGGCGCCGTCTTCCAGCCGCTGTTCGGCAGGGATCACCTCTTTGCCTTCCTGGTTGACCAGCGGCCCGTCGTAGACGTGGCGACTGCCGGAGGTGATCTCGGCGTGTGTCGCTTCGATGCGTGCCATCATGTCGCTGCTGATATCACTGCTCCAGTCCTCAACGACAACAACATCTGCGTCCATGCCCAGCCATTCGTTTTTACCTTCGAAGTTTCCAGCCAGATGCGCGTCTACGGAGGCGACGAAGAACGGAGCCCAGTCAGTCTTGACTACGCCGAGATATTTGGTTGGCGCGTATTCTTTCATTGAACTGTTCAGATTGAAAACGTAGGCGCCTGCCTCTTCAGCCACAGTGACCACCGACGGGGTGTCTTGTGCGTTAGAGAAAAGCACATCGGCGCCGCCAGCCAGCAGTGCCTTGGCAGAATCCTGTGCTTTGGCCGGGTCAAACCAGCTGTTGATCCAGATAACATCGACGGTGACTTCCGGATCGACGCTGCGCGCGCCCAGTGTGAAACCGTTGATTGTGGAGATCAATTCCGGAATCGCGAACGCCGAGACCACGCCGAGCTTTTTGGTTCTCGTCAGTTCTGCAGCGGCCATGCCCATCAGGTAGGCACCTTCGTAGTACTTGGCGGTGAAGGGTGAGAAGTTGTCGGCAGTCTTGTAGCCCGATGCATGCAGGAAGGTGCGATCGGGGTTGCGTTTGGCGAGTTTCAGGCCCCCGTTCATGTAGCCGAACGAGCCGAGTAACAGGAATTGATGCCCGTCGCCGATCATTTTATTCATGATGCGGTCGGCGTCAGGTCCCGCCTGAATATTCTCAATGGTGCTCACGTTCACCTGATCGCCATACTTTTCCTTTACTGCGGCGATGCCCTGGTTCAGCGCGTGCGACCAGCCGACGTCGGCGATCGGCGAGGGCAGCAGCACGCCAATTTCCAGTGGCTGGGCGTGGGCGGCAGTGCCTGCGATGACACCGGCGGTCGCGATGGCGGCCAGGGTGTTTTTAAGCGGTTGCAATAGTCTTTTCATGGAAGCGGTAATCTCCTGTTGGATTGAATGAAATGTGCGTTGTCTTTAAGTTAAATTCGGGTACACCACACGCGCGACATGCGCCTGGGCCTCGGCAAAAATCTGCTGTTCGTCAAGCCCCGGAAACTCGCCGTCGCGCCAGACGACAGATCCATTGATCATGGTCAGATCTACCGGGCTCGATACGCCCACTTTGGCAATCAGGCTCAGAGGATCGTGCACGGCGCCTACATATTCAAGCTTGCGCGTATCTAAAGCAAACAGGTCGGCGGCCTGGCCCTCGGCAAGCAGACCCAGATCCGGTCTCTGCAGCAGGCTGGCGCCTCCGCGTGTGGCATAGTGCAAGAATGTGCACGGTTCCGGCACCGGATAATCGTGTTGCGACGCGACCAGCGCCTGCAGCATATAGGCACTGTGAATACAATGCATCAAATTGGAGTTGTCGTTCGAGGCAGCGCCATCAACACCCAGCCCAATGCGCACGCCAGCGTGTTGCATTTGCGAGATTGGCGTGACTTGCGCGCCGACCAGGTACACCGGTTCCGGACAGTGTGATACCCCGGTTTGGGTGCGGGCGAGTGTCTTGATCTCGGCGTCGTCGAGCTCCCAACAGTGGGCAAGCCAGACGTCGGGCCCGACAAAACCGGTTGCCTCGCACCAGTCCAGCGTGCGCATGCCGGTGCGTTCGCGAATGACTTCGCTCTCACCT
>CAZYDV010000030.1:0-29075 GCA_964646405.1 uncultured Granulosicoccaceae bacterium
TTCAAACACTGCGCGTTTGTAGGTGGCCGGACTGATGGCGGGCAACAGCCCGCCAAAGACCAGGGCGAGCGCCAGGCCCGCCATAAGATCGATTTGCATCTCGGCCCGGACTAATTCCCTACGCCGTTAAAATACTTGAAGAACTGCGAATCCGGCTTGATCAGCAGTACGTCGTTCTTGCCGCTGAAGGTGCTTTTGTAAGCGTTCAAGCTCCGGTACATACCGTAGAACTCCGGATCCTTGCCATACGCCTGAGCATAGACCTCTGCCGCACTGGCATCGCCTTCACCGCGTATCTCCTGTGAGGTTTTGTAAGCCTCTGAAAGGATTTCCGCGACCTGGCGATCGGCGTCGGCAGTAATGCCCTTGGCGGCCTCTTCACCGCGGCTTCTAAACGCCTTGGCAACGGTCGCGCGCTCTTTCTCCATACGACGATAGACCGAGTCGCTGACATCATCGGGCAGTTCGACCTTCTTGACTCGAACGTCGATCACCTCGACACCCAGCGCAGCAGTCTGCTGGTTGGTCGCCTCGGCAATTTCCTGCATCACGGCCTCACGCTCACCGGCGATAACATCTTGCATTGTGCGTTTACCGAAAGCGTCGAGCACCTCTTTCTTGACGATTGGCGCCAGTAGTGATCGGGCGCGACGCTGATCGCCACCGGTACTCTTAAAGTACTCGGCGGTGTTGACGATTCGCCACTTGATGAACGAATCGACCGTGACGTTCTTTTTCTCGCTGGTCAGTACCAGTTCGGGTGGCGCATCGAGCGTCAGGATACGACCGTCAAACTTGTAGATCGTGTTGACGAACGGCCATTTGAAATGCAGCCCCGGCTGATATTCGGTCTCGTCAATTTCACCGAGCAGCAGCTTGATCGCACGCTCGCGCTCATCGACGACAAAAAACGGCGCGACGGTACTGTTGACCAGCACCAGCATCAGCAGCAGTGCGCCCACCATCAGAATTACGCGACCCATTATTGCGTCTCCCGTGAACGTGACCGGCTATTGCCTGGACGATTGACCCCGATCGCTGACTGGCTCGGCGTGAACTGGGTGCGATCGGCTTTCTGCATCTGCTGAATCGCAGATTGCGACGCACTGCCGACACCTGTGTTGCCAGACCCACCCATGAGCTTGTCAATTGGCAAATACATCAGGTTGTTGCCACCATCGACGTCGACCATGACTTTGCTGCTGTTGGACAGCACGGATTCAATGGACTCGAGATACAGACGCTCGCGCGTCACTTCCGGTGCCTTGGTGTACTCAGTGAGCAGTGCTTCGAAGCGATTGGCCTCACCCTGAGCTGCGTTCAGGACTTCTGTTCGGTAAGCTTTGGCCTCTTCCAGTGCGATCGCCGCATCACCTCGAGCGCGTGGGATCACCTCATTGGCGTAGGCTTCCGACTCGTTGATGAAACGCTGTTCATCCTCGCGCGCCTTGATGGCATCAGAGAATGCCGCCTGCACTTCAGCCGGTGGTTGCGCCCGCTCAAGGTTGACCGTAGTGACCAGTACGCCCGTCTTGTAGCTGTCGAGAATCTCCTGAATCTTCAGACTGGCGGATGAGGCGATCAGGCTACGACCCTGGGTGATAATCGGATCCATGTCGGTTTGTCCGATCACCTCGCGCAGCGCGCTGTCGGTGGCTTGTTGCAGCGTGCCGTCGGGATCCTGAACGTTAAACAGGTACTCCGCGGCATCCTTGATGTTGTACTGCACCACCATGTCGATCTCGACGATATTCTCGTCTTTGGTCAGTACTTTCTGACCCTGCAGCGCGACCGAGCGATTTTGTTCAACGTTCACGCGTTCCAGTGCCTGTACTGGCCACGGAATGCGCCAATGCAATCCCGGTTGGGTGGTTTTCGAGTACTGACCAAATTGCAGAATAACGCCGCGTTCGGCCGGCTGAATGATGTAGAACCCACTCAGCAACCAGATGGCGGCGAGCAAAACCAGGCCAATGGTTATCCCGACCGGACCAAGGTTGCCCGGAAGCTGCACACCACCAGAGCCACCCGAGCTGCTCGATCCCTTGGAGCCAAACAAGCCGTTGAGCTTCTTTTGCAGGTTGCGAAACACCTCGTCGAGATCCGGAGGACCGCTGTCATTTTTTTTATTGCCCCAGGGGTCATTGTTGTTCCCCCCCGGCTCGTTCCACGCCATCGTCTACTCCGATGTTTTCGCCTGATCAAAAGTTACCGGCTGTCGCTAGGCAGCCGGATTCGTCACCTGGTTAAATCTGCTACCGCCAACACAGCGCACCCATTCAGGCTGCAGTAACGCGCCACACCGGAACCCGATTGCTGTCAGGATCCCGGAATGCGGGCCTCACCGGCCGCGTGTCAATGGCTGGGTGCTCCGGGAATATTGCGTTCGAGTCGGTGCATTGCAAGCCCTCCATTGAGCTCGGCACTTTTCAAAAAACGATTCCAGTCCTTCTCAGAGATCGACAACCGCAGGATATATTCGCCGCTGCTGCCGATCTGTTCATGTTCAACCGCCTCGTACTGGTAAAGCATCGCCCGTTCGCGTGCCAGATTGGCTGGCAAGGTCAGCCAACCGGTCTTGCGCGCCGGCAGCAGCAAGGCGGAGACCGCGTCCGTGAGTGGTTCCAGGCCCTCGCCGGTTTGCGCCGACACCGCGACCGCTCTGCCCGGTTCAGTGCCGCCCATCAAATCGGCACGGGTCTCGGCATCGAGTTTGTCAATCTTATTGTAGACGTGAATCTGCGGAATCTCATCCGCACCAATGTCATTCAATACGGCCTGCACCTGCTCGATGCGCTCCGAGCGCATCGGATCGGCGGCGTCTATCACGTGCAACAGCAAACTGGCTTCTCTGGTTTCCTGCAGGGTCGAGCGAAACGCCTCGACCAGCTCGTGTGGCAGATTGTTGATAAACCCGACCGTATCGGCCAGCACCGCATTGTTGCCAGCACCCAGCGGAAACTTGCGAATGGTTGGATCCAGTGTTGCAAACAACTGATCGGCAGAGTAGGCGTGGGCGTTGGTCAGACGATTAAAAAGTGTTGACTTGCCGGCATTGGTGTAGCCGACCAGCGAGACCGTCGGCAGTTCCTGCTTCTTGCGATGGCTTCTACCTAACTCACGACGCGAAGTCACCCGCTCCAGTCGCCGGGTAATCTGCTTGATCCTGACCGCGATCAGGCGTCGGTCAGTCTCGAGTTGCGTCTCGCCCGGGCCTCGCAGGCCAATACCACCTTTTTGCCGTTCCAGGTGCGTCCAGCCCCTGACCAGACGCGTGGACAGATGGGCCAACTGGGCAAGCTCGACCTGCAACTTGCCCTCGAAGGAGCGCGCACGTTGCGCGAAGATATCGAGTATCAGACCCGCTCGATCGAGCACGCGGCACTTGAGCGTGGCTTCGAGGTTGCGTTCCTGACTGGGTGACAGTGCGTGGTCGAAAATAGCGAGCCCGGCACCGGTCTGCTGAACGAGTTCGGCAATTTCTTCTGCCTTTCCTCCACCAACCAGGTAGCGCGGGTGCGGCGCATTGACCTTCGCGACGACCGAACCCCGGGCATTGGCTCCGGTGGAGCGAACCAGTTCTTCAAATTCCTGGTGTTCACTATGCGCCCCCCCGACGCTCACATGAACCAGGATGCAATCGCTGTTAAATTCGGGACGTTCAAACAAAGCGTTGGCAGGCAAAGCGCAGGCGGGCAAGGCGTTGACAGGTCACGTGAAGGCAGTCTGCGGTTGCGCCGCCGGAGTGGAGCAAAACTAGACGATACAGTCGATAAAACGGGCGCTGCCGCGCGGTACTAGCTATCGGAGGAATCCCCGTCGTCGCCGGTGGGTGGCACGAGCTTGACGGAGCGCGCCGGCACGATGGTGGAAATAGCGTGCTTGTAGACCATCTGACTGACCGTGTTTTTCAGCAAAACCACAAACTGATCGAACGACTCGATCTGTCCCTGAAGTTTGATTCCGTTAACCAGGTAAATGGATACGGGCACACGTTCCTTGCGTAGGGTGTTCAGAAAGGGTTCTTGTAACGATTGCCCTTTTGCCATTTCTATTGGCTCCTGATTTTTATTCTGTGGTTGCCAAATTGCGAGATCGCAAGCGTCTATTTCAACATAACCCGCTGATTATGCAAGTTACAGTGACACTTTTATTGTGTAGCCTCAGCCTCCCAGGCTATTTGCCGTGGTCGGATATCGTGACGAATTGTTACTTATTGGCAACATCGCTGTCAATTCAACCGATCCGACCGTGCCCTGAACGCTTTGCACCACGCAGATCACCGGCCGGCAACCCCATCACTCACGGCAATTGTGCCGCATAGCCATGTATTTAGCACAGATCCAGCTGATTTCAATATTTCGAGTTGTCGCCCCGGCCTCTGTTGGTGGAAAATAGCCGCATACCCCGTGCGATTCTGGCCCGCGCAGTCCCAAACGACCGGCGCCGCACCGCTTTCGCCACCCACCGACCCCGCCGCGGAGCTATTACGCATGTCAGCATTTCAAACGGTCTATCAACAGTGGTTGGACCAGCCAGAACAATTCTGGATGCAGGCCGCCGAGCAGATTCACTGGTACCGCAAGCCCGCGACTGCGCTAAGCGCTGATGCACCACCCTTCTACCGCTGGTTCCCCGACGGCACGACGAACGCCTGTTACAACGCCGTTGACCACCACGTTGCCAGCGGCCGTGGCGATCAGGCGGCGCTGATCTACGACAGCCCGGTCACCGACACCTGTACCACCATTACCTACGCCCAGTTACAGCGGCGAGTGGCGCAAGTTGCCGGCATGCTGGTCGGTCTCGGCGTCGAACAGGGCGATCGGGTGATCGTCTACATGCCGATGATCCCGGAGGCAGTCATCGCGATGCTCGCCTGTGCGCGGATCGGTGCCGTCCACTCGGTCGTGTTTGGTGGCTTTGCCGCCAACGAGCTGGCGGTGCGGATCGACGACTGCACGCCGAAGGTGATTCTCGCCGCCTCCTGCGGTATCGAACCGGGGCGCGTAGTGGAGTACAAGCCGCTGCTGGATAGCGCCATCGACATTGCATCTCACAAACCGGACGCCTGCGTCATGCTGCAACGCCCGCAGGCATCAGCCTCACTCATCGACGGACGCGATCTCGACTGGCACACCACGGAAGCCGCCGCAACACCCGCTGACTGCGTCGAGCTGCCGGCCAATCATCCGCTGTACATTCTGTATACGTCCGGCACCACCGGCCAGCCAAAAGGTGTGGTACGAGACACCGCGGGTGGCATCGTCGCGCTGAAATGGACGATGAAGAACATCTACAACATGGACCCTGGCGACGTCTACTGGGCGGCATCAGACGTCGGCTGGGTGGTGGGCCACTCGTATATCGTCTACGCGCCCCTGTTCAATGGCAACACCTCTATTCTTTACGAGGGCAAACCGGTGGGCACCCCCGATCCCGGCGCCTTCTGGCGAGTGATCTCGGAACATCGGGTGCGCGCCCTGTTTACCGCGCCCACCGCCTTTCGCGCCATCAAGAAAGATGACCCCAAAGGCGAGTACCTGAAAAAATACGACACCTCCTGTCTCGAATCGCTGTTTCTGGCCGGCGAGCGCTGCGACCCCGACACCCTGCAATGGGCAAACGACAAGCTCGGAGTTCCCGTCATCGACCACTGGTGGCAAACCGAGACCGGCTGGTCAATCTGCGCCAACTGTATTGGCATCGAGTCACTACCGATCGTGCCGGGCTCACCCACTCTGCCGGTTCCCGGCTACGATTTGAAAGTGTTGAACGCCGAGGGTGAGGCGTGCCCGAGCGGCCAGATCGGCGCACTGGTGATCAAACTGCCGCTGCCGCCTGGCACCTTTCCCACCTTGTGGAACGCGCCCGAACGCTATACCGAATCCTATTTCTCCGCCTTCCCCGGCTACTACGAAACCGGCGATGCCGGCTATGTAGATGAGAACGGCTACGTTTTTGTGATGGCCAGAACCGACGACGTCATCAACGTGGCCGGACACCGTCTCTCGACCGGTGCCATGGAGGAGGTACTGGCCTCTCATCCCGATGTCGCCGAATGCGCGGTGATGGGTGCCGCCGACTCACTAAAGGGCCAGTTACCGGTCGGGCTGATGGTGTTGAGTGCCGGTTGTGACCGGCCCGAGGCCGAGATCGTCGCCGAAGTGATTCAGAGCGTGCGCAACGAGATCGGCCCGGTGGCTGCATTCAAAAGCGCAGTGGTGGTGCCGCGCCTGCCCAAAACCCGCAGCGGTAAAATTCTGCGCGCCACCATGCGCGCGATCGCTGACAATACCGAATGGAAGATGCCAGCTACCATCGATGATCCTGCTATTCTCGACGAGATCACCGAGGCGTTGCAGCGCATCGGCTACGCCGGTAGCGGCGGCTGAACATCGCTCGCGACACCTTTCTCCCAAAACCAACCCGCTTTGACTCGCTGAGGGTAATGACTCGCCATGCGCGATATCGATGACAGACTTGCCAGTAAACGTCAGGCCGCTGTGCTGGGCGGCGGCCAGGCCCGCATAGACCGCCACCACCAGCGCGGCAAGCTGACGGCGCGCGAGCGGCTGGAGATTCTGCTCGACGAAGACAGCTTCACCGAATCCGACATGTTCGTTGAACACCGCTGTGTCGATTTCGACATGCAGGATCAGAAAGTCCCGGGTGACGGTGTGGTAACCGGCTGGGGTACGATCAATGGTCGTCTGGTGTTCGTATTCAGTCAGGATTTCACTGTATTTGGTGGCTCGTTGTCGGAGGCGCACGCTGAAAAGATCTGCAAGATTATGGATCAGGCGATGAAATCCGGCGCCCCGGTGATCGGCTTGAACGACTCGGGAGGTGCGCGCATTCAGGAGGGTGTGGCATCGCTGGGTGGTTACGCCGATGTGTTTCAACGCAACGTGCTGGCGTCAGGCGTGGTACCGCAGTTATCGATGATCATGGGCCCCTGTGCCGGTGGCGCGGTGTACTCACCGGCGATGACCGATTTCATTTTCATGGTCAAGGACACCTCGTATATGTTTGTCACCGGGCCGGAGGTCGTCAAGACCGTCACCCACGAGGAGGTCACGCACGAGGAACTCGGCGGTGCGGATACTCATGCGACGATTTCCGGTGTCTGTGATGTCGCATTCGAAAACGAATTGCACGCGTTGCGCAAACTGCGCGAGTTCTACGATTTCCTGCCACTGAACAATCGGGAAAAGCCACCGACCCGCTCATCCGCCGACCCGGCCAATCGCGATGAACCTTCTTTGAACACGCTGGTGCCGGAAAACCCCAACCTGCCCTACGACATTCGCGAGCTCATCTTAAAAACCGTTGACGATGGGCACTTTTTCGAAATCCAGCCCGACTACGCTAAAAACGTCATCGTCGGTATGGCACGACTCAATGGCAGCACCGTGGGCTTTGTTGCCAATCAACCGCTGGTGCTGGCGGGATGCCTGGACATAAAATCCTCTACCAAGGCTGCGCGTTTCGTGCGCTTTTGCGACGCTTTCAATATACCGATTGTCACTTACGTCGATGTGCCGGGTTTTCTACCAGGCACGGCACAGGAGTACGGCGGCATCATCAAGCATGGTGCGAAACTGTTGTTTGCCTATGCGCAGTGCACGGTGCCGAAAGTCACCGTGATCACCCGCAAGGCCTATGGTGGTGCCTATGACGTGATGGCGTCCAAACATCTGCGCGGCGACGTCAATCTCGCCTGGCCGAATGCCGAGATTGCCGTCATGGGCCCCAAAGGTGCGGTGGAAATTATTTTCCGAAGCGACATCGGCGACGCTGAAAAAATCGAACAGCGAACCGAAGAGTACCGGGAAAAATTTGCCAATCCGTTTGTCGCCGCCAGTCGCGGTTATATCGACGATGTGATCAATCCGGCCAAAACTCGCAGCCACCTGTGTAAAGCGCTCGCCATGCTCGCCAACAAGCAGCTTGAAAACCCCTGGCGCAAGCACGACAACCTGCCGCTGTGACCACCTCGGGTCGCCCAATCGAGCGTGCTACTCGACTGCTTGCATGGCGGCCACCCACGATGATTTTCGCCAACGCGTGTCCGTAAATGTTTAAAAAAATTCTGATTGCCAATCGCGGTGAAATCGCCTGCCGCGCCATCCGCACGGCCAGAAAACTAGGCATTGCAACAGCAGCGGTCTACTCAGATGCCGATCGCAAAGCACTGCACGTAGAGATGGCCGATGAGGCGATCCACATCGGTCCTGCCGCCTCCAGCGACAGCTATCTGAAAATCGAGAACATCCTCTCGGCCTGTGCCGAGTGTGGCGCCGACGCCGTCTATCCAGGCTATGGTTTCCTCTCGGAGAACGCGCAGTTTGCAGCGGCCCTGGATGAAAAGAATATTGAATTTATCGGCCCCGGCGTGCGCGCGATCGAATCGATGGGAGACAAGATCACCTCGAAAAAACTCGCGATCGATGCCGGCGTCAGCACCGTGCCGGGACACACCGATATCATCAGCGATGCCGATCACGCGGTTCGAATTGCCGGCGATATCGGTTATCCGGTCATGCTCAAGGCGTCGGCTGGCGGGGGCGGAAAAGGTATGCGAGTGGCGTTTGATGAGGCGGAATGCCGCGATGGCTTTGAACGCGCGAGCAACGAGGCGCGAACCAGTTTTGGCGACGATCGGGTGTTTATTGAAAAATTCATTCAGCAACCGCGACATATCGAGATACAGGTGCTGGCCGATAAGCACGGCAAGGCGATCTATCTGAATGAACGGGAGTGCTCGATACAGCGCCGACATCAGAAAGTCATTGAGGAGGCACCCTCGCCTTTTCTGAATGCGCAGACTCGAGCGGCAATGGGTGAACAGGCCTGTGCGCTGGCCGCGGCGGTCGACTACCACTCAGCCGGTACCGTGGAATTCATTGTCGACGCCGATCAGAATTTCTATTTTCTGGAAATGAACACGCGCCTGCAGGTTGAGCATCCGGTAACCGAGATGATCACAGGCTTTGATCTGGTGGAGCAGATGATACGCGTCGCCGCGGGAAAGCCACTGGAGATATCCCAGGCCGATGTGCCGATCAACGGCTGGTCGATGGAGGCGCGAATCTATGCCGAAAATCCGTTTCGCGAATTCCTGCCCTCCACCGGCAGATTGATCCGCTACAGCGAACCCGCCAACATGGAAAATGTTCGCGTAGACAGCGGCGTCGTCGAGGGCGGAGAGGTGTCAATCTACTATGACCCGATGATCGCAAAGCTCGTCACCTGGGGCGCCGATCGCAATGCCGCTATCGCCACCATGACACGCGCGCTCGATCGCTACGGCATCGATGGTGTGACCACCAACATTCCGTTCTTGTCGGCGCTGTTCACCCATCAACAGTTCATCGACGGCGATTTTTCCACCAATTTCATTGCCGAACACTACCCACAGGGTTTCACCGAGCCAGATGCCAGCGCCAGTGAGCTGGAACGCATGCATGCCGCCGCCGCTGTGGCCCATTTTATTTTGCGCCGGCAAGCCAGCTCTACTTCCGGCACGCTGTTTCCGTCCAGCCCAATGATAAGTGCCCGCTTTGTGATCGCTGACAATGAACAGGGTCAGCACCCGGTTGAGGTCAGTGCCAGCGATTCCGGTAGCTACGATTTGCAACTGGCCGGAAAAACCATGCAGATGCACACCGACTGGAGCCCGGCACAGCGCGTGATACAGGGCACTATCGATGGCAATGATTTTATCTTCCAGTGGCAGCGCAGCCATACCGGCTATCAGGTATCGAGCGGCAAGCTCAGCCGAGACGTTCAGATCATGTCACCGCGCGCGGCAGAGCTCTATGTGCACATGCCAATCAGAAAGCCCGTCGATACCAGCCTGTTTCTGCTCTCGCCCATGCCCGGCCTGCTCGTCAACCTGATGGTGGCAGAGGGCGATACGGTTCGAGCCGGAGATCCGCTCGCCGTCGTCGAGGCAATGAAAATGGAAAACGTATTAAAAGCCGAACGCGATGGCACCATCGCCATCGTGCATCAGGATATCGGCGCGACACTCGACGTCGACCAGAAAATCATCGAATTCGAGCAGCCCTCATGATTGGTAATCTCAACCATGTCGCGATTGTCGTATCCGATCTGGATCGTGCGGCAGCGCTGTATCGCGACTCGCTCGGCGCCACGGTATCAGACCCGATCGACCTGCCCGATCACGGCGTATCGACTGTATTTGTCGAACTGCCCAATACCAAGGTCGAGCTGCTGGTGCCGCTGGGCGAAAATTCACCGATCGCAAAATTTCTGGAAAAAAACCCCGACGGCGGCATGCACCACATCTGTTACGAGGTGAGCGATATCCTCGCTGCGCGCGACAGACTCATCGCCAACGGTGCCAGAGTGCTGGGCGACGGTGAACCCAAATCTGGCGCGCACGGCAAGCCCGTGCTGTTCCTGCACCCGAAAGACTTTTGCGGTACGCTGGTGGAGATCGAAGAGGTTTGAGGGCTGCACCCGGCTGCAAGGTTAATCTGGAGTATTCATACGGGTTATAGCTTTAGCTCACTGATACAGCCTGCCACCTTTTCGACATCTTGCCGCGTAACATCTTTGTGCAGCACCAGTCGCACGCTGGCGCCAGCGGATATGCGGATCCCCTGGCGTTCAAGCGCATCGCGCAAAGCAATCGCCCGCTCCAGCCCGCAGTGCAGGAAAACCATGTTGGTACGCGGTGAGTCGTCACTGACCTGCAATGCATCGATCGGCTTTAGCAACTCACAGAGCGCGCGGGCGTTGTCGTGATCCTCTGCCAGTCGCTCAACATTTTCTGTCAGCGCAACGATACCGGCCGCCGCGACAAATCCCGCCTGCCGCATACCGCCACCCAACACCTTGCGCCAGCGTCGTGCCTGTTCGATCAGCTCTGTCGAGCCACACAATACAGAGCCTACCGGCGCGCACAGACCTTTGCTCAGACACACCGAAATTGAATCGAAAAAGCCGCTGATCTGCTGAACATCGACTCCATGATGCACGGCGGCATTGAATACTCGGGCACCATCCAGATGCAGGCCCAGGCCGCGGGAATCTGCCAATTCCCGAACCGTAGCGAGATACTCCATCGGTAGTGGCCGGCCGCCAAAGGTGTTCTCAATCGCCAGCAGTCGGGTGCGGGCAAAGTGAAAGTCATCGGCCTTAATCGCGTTTTCGATTCTGTCGAGTGACAGGGTACCGTCCGCGCGACTCTCGATCGGCTGCGGTTGAATGCTACCGAGCACTGCGGCACCGCCCCCCTCGTATTTGTAGGTGTGTGCCTCCTGAGCGACGAGGTATTCATCGCCGCGCTCACAATGCGACATCAGCGCCAGCAAGTTGCTCTGGGTGCCGCTGGGCGCGAACAGCGCGGACTCAAAACCCAGCACCGAGGCGGCCAGCCGCTCCAGTTCGTTAACGGTGGGGTCCTCTCCGTAGACGTCGTCACCAGTCCGGGCATTGCCCATCGCCAGCAACATCGCCGGCGTTGGCGAGGTGACGGTATCGCTGCGCAGATCGATCACGCGTTGACTTCCCTATTGGCGCCCTTGGCGTAGAAGAGATCGACTTCGTCGATGAATCTTGTCAGCTCCGGCTTGTGAAGTTTGAGCTCATCGCGGTTCAGACCGTCCATTTCGTGTGGAAACACCAGCCACTTGTCGGTCTCGTGGATGAAGTAGTCAGGTTGCATGTCGGTGCGATTCTTGGTCGGCTTAAAATACGGTGTGGCGACGCGAATATCGGCAGGTGTATTTCGCCGTGCTTTGGTTTTCAGGGTATGGATGACACCTTGCACGCTGAGCCCGGTGTCAAACACATCGTCGACAATCAGCAGCGCATCCTCGGCGTTGACATTGCGAATCAGGTAATCCAGTCCATGTACCCGCACCGGCGCCTCGAGCCGATCATTACCGCTGTAAGACGACGTTCGAATGGCAATGTGATCGGTGCCAACGCCGTAGAAATCCAGAAACTCCTGCACGGCGATGCCGACCGGTGTACCACCGCGCCAGACACCGACGATAAAATTGGGTCGAAATCCACTTTTAAGAATATCGACTCCAAGCTGCCACGAGTCCTCAAGCAGCGATTGCACGGAGATATATTGCTTTTCTATGCTCATAGTGGTGAACCTGTTTCGGTAGTAGGCGTGGTATCAAGCGACTGGATGTCCGCACTGATGGCGCGCAACACCGACGCCGGGTCATCCGCACCACTGATACTGCGGCCAATCACCAGGTAGCCGGCTCCGCTTTCGATCGCGCGACGCGGCGTCATGACCCGTCGCTGATCAGCGGCGGCATCCGTGGCCAGGCGTATGCCCGGCGTCACCGTCAGCAAGGCGGGCCGTTCACGGGCCAGCATGTCAGCCTCCAGTGCCGAGCAGACCAGGCCATCAAGCCCGCAGTCTTGCGCCAGGCCCGCCAGCCGCAGCACTTGTTCATCGACTGTGCCTGTCACGCCAACCGCGCCGAGATCGCTGTCTGTGAGGCTGGTCAACACCGTCACACCAATCAGCAACGGTACTCCGGTACCTGCCGCACCGACGGCATCTCTGGCCGCCCGAAGCATCGCCGCACCACCCGAAGTATGTACATTCAGCATCCACACGCCTAACGCGCTGGCCGCCGCGCAGGCAGAGGCCACCGTATTGGGGATATCGTGATACTTCAGATCCAGAAAGACTTCAAATCCGGCATCGTGCAGCATCCGGATGACATCCGGGCCACCGCTGGTAAACAGCTCGTTACCGACCTTGACTCTGCACAATCGCGGGTCGAGTCGGGCACACAGCGACAGGGCGCCGCCAACATCAGGTTTATCCAACGCCACAATGATGCGAGGTTCGTTTACCGTGACATTAGCGGGCATAGTGGTTACTCGCGATAGCAGTCATTCGTGAAAGTCGTCTGATCCGAAGCCATAACGGTAGCAGGTTTAACCCCCTGGCGTTTCATCGCCTGCTCCGGCAATTGTTCCCTATTCGCTTTAGCAAGCCGTTAATCGTCACACGCTTTGGTTTTGCGTTAGAAGCGGCGCCAATGCTACCGACACCCATCCGCAGGAAGGCGGTCATTCGCCCTCGACGCCGATAATGACTTTGACCGACTTCCAGCTCTCACAACCGGGGCAACGCCACTGCATCTCGTTGCAACGGTAGCCGCATTGTTCACAGCTATAAACCGGCTTGTCGTCCACTGCACCCCGCAACATCTGCACAATCGCGGCGATCTTGTCTTTCTCTCGCGATTTGGTGACGTTAAGTTCGCGTTCTGCCCAGTCATACAGCGCCTTTAGCGACGGCCGCCGCGCAACCTGCTCAAGAAAAAACCGCTCGGCCTCGTGCTCGCCAGCCTGAGCCGCTATCGCCTCGCGGGCAAGCTTGATCACGGTATAACTGTTCTGCCGTCGTCGCACATAGTCCAGATGTTGGGCCAGCAGTACGTTGTCGCCGCTCTCGCGCAATAGATAAAAAACCGCTGCAGCGATCTCAGGCGCAAGCTCAGGATGATGTTGTTCAATGCGTTCGAATAGCTTCAGCGTCTGCTCGCTGTCGCCGGCGGCAATAGCGGATTCACAAAGCATCAACAGCGCCCGGCCGCAATCTGGCTCCTTTTTAAGCGCCTCGTCGAGCCAGTTCTGCGCGTCGCCGTCTTCACCCTGCTGTCGGCGGGCGGTGGCAAGCTCACAGCAATACTGGGCGATCAACTCATTGGCAGGCAGTGACAGCGGTGTGGTACCAGTCGCCGCGCAGTCGATGGCCTGTTGCCAATCCTGCTGCTTTTCGAACAATCGAAGCAACTGTGCGCGTGTTTCTGCGTTACCCGGGTTCTCGGACAACAGCGCGCTGAGCAGATTTTCGGCCCGATCAAGCATGCCGGCCACGGCGTAGTCTGAGGCGAGCTCCAGCGTCGCCTGATGTCTGTGTGTGACGCTTAGCTGCGCTGCAGATGACATATGCTCGTGCAAAGCGACGGCACGCGAATACTCTCCGTTGCGACGAAAGGCGGCGCCCAGCGTCAGATAGACATCGAAAGAGTGCTCATCTATGCCGACCCGATCCACCATCGAAGACAGCACGTCATCATGTGCCAGCATGTCACCATGTTCCGCAAGCATCCCTTTTAACTGAGTTGGCAAACGCGGTTCTCGCGCCCCTTGCAGGTGGCGCAGCAGTTTTTCCGAGTTGCTTTCAATCCAGTGACAGATGCCCCGACATGCGACCGCAATCCATTGAATGGATTTCATGGGGTCGGAAGGCCTAACAAGAATTGGGGAAAAGAGAGATTTTGCCTATCGGCAAGCCAGTTGTCGAGGCTGTTCTACAAATGGCGAACTCAGACTACGGTACCTTGCTTGCGCAACCGGTAGCGGTGGATGCAGGTTGCATCGGCAAAGTCGAAACAGAAAACGTCATGTTGCTGCGTTGTTGCACCGCTGGCTGCGGGTCAGCGGTTAGTCGTCGGTACCGGTTCGCGCAGCGGTTTCCTGCCCCGCTTGTCCTTCATCACTCAAAAACTTTGAGTTGACGCGCTCTCGCAGTTCCTTTCCCGGTTTGAAATGAGGCACGTACTTGCCGCTGAGCGCAACAGCATCACCGGACTTTGGATTTCTACCCATGCGTGGCGGGCGAAAGTGAAGACTAAAACTGCCAAATCCCCGAATCTCGATACGATCACCACCGGCCAGCGACTGACTCATGCGTTCCAGTACACCTTTCACAGCAAGCTCAACATCTCGCAGTGCCAGATGTGACTGGCTTTCGGCTAGCGCTTCTATCAGATCAGATTTGGTCATCAATATGCTCTATTGAATTGCTTTTTTCGTACATCAGTGTCGCAGGGGTACGGATATCGGTCAAAGCCACCGGGCCGATAGACGGCCCGGTGTGACAAACGACGTTACTGGTCGTTGTCCATAGAGCCCATCTGTTCCTTCATCAGATCGCCAAGCGTGGTCGCCGGGCCGACACTACTCTGGGAGTAGTCGCTCATCGCTTCAGCCTCTTCATCATTTTCCTTGGCCTTGATCGACAGAGATATCGCTCTGGCCTTGCGGTCAATGTTGATGAACTTGGCTTCCATCTCCTCACCTACCTTGATCAGGAGCTTGAGATCCTCGACGCGATCACGCGAGTACTCGCTGGCGCGCAGGATGCCTTCAACTCCGTCTGCAAGACTGACCATTGCCATCTTGGTATCGACTTCGGTCACGGTGCCTTTAACGATCGACCCCTTGGGATTGTCGGCGACAAACTGACCAAACGGATCCTGCTCAAGCTGCTTGACGCCCAGCGAAATACGTTCGCGCTCCGGATCGACAGCCAAAACCACGGCCTCGATCTCCTGGCCCTTCTGGAAGTTGCGCACTGCATCTTCGCCGGTGTCGTTCCAGGACAGATCCGACAGGTGGATCAGGCCATCGATGCCGCCGTCCAGACCGATGAAGATACCGAAATCGGTGATCGACTTGATCTTGCCGGATACCTGATCGGACTTGTTGAAACGCTCGGCAAACTCTTCCCAGGGGTTTTGCTTGCACTGCTTGATACCCAGCGAAATTCGGCGTCGCTCTTCGTCGATGTCGAGAATCATCACCTCGACTTCGTCGCCCAGCTGCACGACTTTGTTCGGGTTGACGTTGCGATTGGTCCAGTCCATCTCAGAGACGTGAACGAGACCTTCGACCCCCTCTTCGATCTCGACAAAGCAGCCGTAGTCAGCGATGTTGGTGACCTTGCCGAAAATGCGCGTGTGCTCGGGGTAGCGGCGTACCAGATCCATCCACGGATCGTCGCCCAGTTGCTTCAGGCCAAGCGATACGCGGTTGCGCTCGCGGTCGAATTTCAGCACCTTGACTTTCATTTCCTGGCCGACTTCCACCACCTCGGAAGGATGCTTCACGCGCTTCCAGGCCATATCGGTGATGTGCAACAGACCATCGATGCCACCGAGGTCGAGGAACGCACCGTAGTCGGTCAGGTTCTTGACGACACCCATGACTTCCTGGCCTTCCTGCAGGCTCTCAAGCAACTGCTCGCGCTCGGCGCTGTATTCGGATTCGACGACAGCGCGGCGAGAGACCACCACGTTGTTGCGGCGACGATCGAGCTTGATGACTTTGAATTCGAGTTCCTTGCCCTCGAGGTAGCTGGTGTCGCGCACCGGACGCACATCGACCAGAGAACCCGGCAGAAACGCCCGAATATCGTTGATCTCGACGGTGAAGCCACCCTTGACCTTGCCGGTGATGGCACCGGTGACGATCTCTTCGCTCTCCTGAGCGGTCTCAAGCTTGGCCCAGGCGCGTGCACGACGGGCTTTTTCTCGCGACAGTCGGGTCTCGCCGAATCCGTCCTCGACCGAGTCGAGGGCGACTTCAACGATCTCGCCAACCTGAACCGAGACGGTCCCGGTCTCGTCGAGGAATTGATCGATCGGGATCACACCCTCGGATTTCAAACCCGCGTTGACCATGACGAAATCGCCGCTGATCTCAACCACGGTACCGTTGAGAATAGCGCCCGGCTTCATTTGCGTCTGGGCGATACTCTCTTCAAATAGTTCTGCAAAAGATTCTGACATTAAGGATTGGTCCTGGAAATAACACTACAATGCCGCGTGAATGCTCCGTCACTGGCAAGGCCGATTGATAAACTGAGGCAACTCCTTTGCCGCAGGGATTTGGGTTCCCAACAGACAACGCCTGCGACCAGCCTCATCGCCAGATGAGCCTGAATCACAGCGGGATTGGGGTCTTCAACTTATAGCCGACAATCGCTGTCTTGCAAAATCAAGCACTTTTACTACCACTTGATCGACTGCGAGTTGGCTGGAGTCGATTTCTATGGCGTCGGGCGCAGCCTTCAGTGGCGCGGCCGTGCGCAAGGAATCTCTCCTGTCACGCTCGACAATATCGGCTAACAACTGCTCAATATTAGCCTCAATACCTTTTTCAATCAACTGTTTATATCGTCTTTGCGCACGAATCTCGGCGGAAGCGGTGAGAAAGATTTTTAACATGGCATCGGGGAAAACCACCGTGCCCATGTCGCGCCCGTCCGCCACCAGACCGGGGGGATAACTCCAGCGCCGCTGGCGATCCAGCAGCGCCTCGCGCACTGGCGGGTGTGCGGCGATGCGCGATGCGCGGTCGCCGACTTTCTCAAGCCGGAGATCGAAGGTGACGTCGACATCGTCGAGCATCACCTGGACATCGCCATCGCGGCGACTGAGGAACCTGACATTGATACCGCGGGCCAGAGCTGCCAGCGCCGGTGCCTGCTCTGCGGCCAGACCGCGATTGAGCGACGCCAGCGCCACGACCCGATACAGCGCGCCGCTATCGAGAAAACGAAAGCCCAGCGAGCGGGCGACCATGCGAGCAACGGTACCCTTGCCAGAGCCACTGGGCCCGTCAATGGTGATCACCGGTGCCAGGTCGCCCTGTTCAGCCATGACGGCTCACTTGCATGCCCAGCGCCTCGCACTGTTCAAAGAATCCGGGGAAAGACGTCTCGACGTGGCGGGCGTCGCGGATCGTCACCGGCGAAGTAGCGCACAGCCCGGCGATGGCGAACGACATCGCGATGCGATGATCGAAAAAGGTCTCGACGGTGCCGCCGCCGATTTCGCCGCCGCGGATGATCATGCCGTCATCGGTGGCGTTCGCATCCACACCAAGTTGTGCCAGACCGGCCTGCATCGCACCGATTCGATCGCTCTCCTTAACCCGCAATTCGGCCGCACCGGAGACCCGCGTGGTGCCATTAGCGCAGGCGGCTGCAACAAACACGACCGGCAGCTCGTCAATCGCCAGCGGCACCAGCTCTGCCGGGATATCGACACCCTGCAACGCTGCGCCGCGCACCCGAATATCGGCAACCGGTTCAGCGCCGCTGTGACGATGATTGAAGATTTCGATGTCGGCACCCATCAACCGCAGAATGTCGATAATGCCACAGCGACTCGGGTTGACGCCGACATGGCGCAACGTAATGTCACTGCCAGGAGCTATGCTGGCGGCGACGAGGAAAAACGCTGCCGATGAGATATCGGCGGGAATATCGACATCGGCGGCCTGCAGCGACGCCCCGCCCGTCAGCCGCGCGCCGTGTTCATCGCAGTCCACCGCATAACCAAAACTCTGCAGCATGCGTTCGGTGTGGTCGCGAGTGATCGCAGGCTGGCTGACGTGCGTTTCACCGTTGGCATACAGCCCCGCCAGCAACACGCAGGATTTAACCTGTGCACTGGCCATCGGTAGCGCGTAACGAATGCCGGACAAGCTGTGTCCGCCACTGATGCGAAGGGGAGGCCTGCCATCCACCGCATCGATGTGTGCACCCATTTGCGTCAGCGGATCGATGATGCGGCCCATGGGTCTGGCGCTCAGGGATTGATCGCCGGTCAGCTCGCTATCGAAGGACTGCGCGGCCAGAATACCGGCAATCAACCGCATGCCGGTGCCGGCATTGCCCATGTACAGGGCCTTATCCGGCGCCTGCAATCCGTGCATTCCCACGCCGTCGATCAGCAGACTGTTGTGCCCGGTCTGCTCGATGTGCACACCCATTGCCTGAAACGCCCGCATAGTGTTCAGGCTGTCCTCGCCGGTTAGAAAACCGTCGATTCGGCTGCGGCCATTGGCCAGTGATGCAAACATGACGGCGCGATGCGAGATGGACTTGTCGCCGGGCACGCGCAGCTCGCCGCGCAAAGGCCCGTCGCCGGCAACCGAAATGGTGTCATCTGGATTATTTAGAGGCTCGCTCATCAGCTCTCCTGGCGGCTGTCAGCATCGGGTTTGGAGACGGCAAGCAAGGCGTCCCGGGTCTCTTTGGCGATCGCAAATGTACGCTCTATCTCGTCGGCATTCTGTGTGTCAATCGCGCTGCGCAGCAGACTCAGGCCTTGCTGGAGCTGATCAAACGCGCCCAGCACAGCCTCGCGATTGTGCAGACAGATATCCCGCCACATGATGGGATCACTGGATGCGATGCGGGTGAAATCGCTAAAACCGCCCGCGGCGTAGCGCAGTACCTCGTCCTGTTGCTGCATGCGATTGAGGCTCTCGACCAGACTGAAGGCCAACAGATGCGGCAAATGGCTGGTGGCGGCAAAGACCTTGTCATGCCGCAGCGGATCCATGGTCTCGATCACCGCACCGGTCATGCGCCAGAGTCTTTCGACCTCGTCGAGTGCGCGCTGACTGGTCTGCGAAAGCGGCGTCAGGATGAGCCTGCGGCCGCGATACAATTCCGCAAAGCCAGCCTCCACGCCGCTGTGTTCGGTACCGGCAATCGGGTGAGCCGGCACAACGTTTTCGATCGATGACATCTGCCTGAGCGCACTATCAATGAAATGCTGCTTAACGCTGCCGGCATCGGTAATGATGGTATCAGGACGGCAAACCGCGGCAATCTGTGCGAGCAAGGGCTCCATTGCACCGACCGGTACAGCCAGCAATACCAGGTCCGCACGTGGCACAGCAACGTCTATCGAGGTCTCAAAGTCGTTGGCGATGCCGCGCTCAACCGCGCGCTGCAACGCAGCTCGATTGCGTCCGATGGCCGTGATATGACCGGCATAGCCCGCCTCGCGCAGGGCGAGTGCGAAAGAGCCACCGATGAGCCCGGGCCCGACAATCGCAATTCGATCAACCACCCGTGGACTCCGGTTTTACCGTCTGCGAATGAATCACAACTGTCTGATCTTCAGCACGCCTTCGATCGCTGCGATCTGTTGCGCGACAGTCGGCTCAACGGCGCATTCAGTATCAATCACGGTGTAGGCCACGCGGTCTCGCGATTCGTTGATCAGGTGTTGAATGTTGACAGATGACTGACCGAGCGTCTGTGAGATCTGCCCCAGCATATTCGGCACATTGAAGTGGCTGACCGTCAGCCGGAAATCACTCTTGCGCTGCAGTTCGACGGCTGGAAAATTCACCGCATTGCCGATGTGCCCGTGCTCCAGAAATGCCCGTATCTGGTCTGCCACCATGATAGCGCAGTTCTCTTCCGCCTCAGTGGTCGAGGCGCCCAGGTGTGGCAGCGTGATCACGCGTTCGTGGGCGATCGTCGCCGCGGTCGGGAAGTCGGTGATGTAGTGTTTGATCTTTCCTTCATCGAGTCCTTTCAGAATAGCGCCCTCATCTACCACCGCGCCGCGCGAGAGGTTGACGATCACGGATCCATCGCGCATCGCGGGCAGGCGCTGCTCATTGATCATGTGTCGCGTCGCATCGACCAGTGGCACGTGAAAGGTGACAAATTCGCTGCGGGTCAGCAGATCGTCGACGCTGCTCGCCTTTTCGACTTCCGCCTGCAGACGCCACGCACTGGCAACCGTAATCGACGGGTCGTAGCCAATGACTTTCATACCCAGCGCGCGCGCAGCATTGGCGACTTCCACACCAATTGCGCCAAGCCCGATCACACCCAGCGTTCGCCCCGGCAGCTCGCGACCCACAAAACGTTTCTTGCCGTTTTCTACCTCGCGATCGAGTGCATCGCCCGAGCCCTGCAAGGCCTTGGTGTAGCTCAGAGCCTGATGAATATTGCGCTCGGCCATCATGATGCTGGCAATCACCAGTTCCTTGACGGCATTGGCGTTGGCGCCGGGCGCGTTAAAGACCGGCACCCCCATCTCTGTCAGACGCTCGACCGGGATGTTGTTGGTACCCGCGCCGGCGCGGCCCACCGCCTTCAGGCCGACGTCGAAATCATGGTCGTGCAGATTGTGTGATCGCAAAAGGATCGCATCCGGCGTGCTGCACTCGGAACTGACTTCGTAGTGGCTGCGGGCAAAACGATCGAGCCCGGCCACGGCTATGTTGTTGAAGGTCTGGATTCGATAGGTCAAGGGGTATCCTTGCGCGATTGCAGCGTGCAGCGCCGTGAGTCGGCGCCGCCGATCGTCAAGCGGAGACTCGTTCGAATTCGGTCATGAACTCGATCAAAGCGTCAACGCCAGCCTCTGGCATGGCGTTGTAGATACTGGCGCGCATACCGCCGACTGAACGATGTCCTTTCAGTGCGTGCAAACCAGCGGCTTCGGATTGCTCCAGAAAGGCCTTGTCTCGGCTGCTGTCGCCACAGATAAAAGGCACATTCATCCACGACCGGGAATCCACGGCAACCGGATTGCGGTAGTAATCCGACGCATCGATTGCGCGATAGAGTTTGTCGGCCTTGCGTTGGTTAATCTGCGCCATCGCGGCAAGTCCACCGCGATCGAGCAGCCATTTGAATACCAGCCCGGCAATGTACCAGGCATAGGTCGGCGGCGTGTTGAGCATCGACCCCGCGGCTGCCTGCTTTTCGTAGTTGAAGGCATCGGCGAGATTCGCCGTCGCGCGACCGAGAAGCGACTTGCGAACAATGACAACGGTTAAACCACTGGGGCCGATGTTCTTTTGTGCACCGGCATAGATCAGTCCGAATCGGCTGACATCCAGCGGTCGCGACAAAATGGTGGACGACAAATCGGCGACCAACGGTACCTCGCCAGTCTCTGGAATATACGAAAATTCCACACCGCCGATGGTTTCATTCGGCGTGTAGTGCAAATAGGCGGCGCGATCATCGAGTTGCAGTTCGGCCTGTGCAGGCGACGCACTGAACTGTTCGGATTCACTCGAGCCTGCGATATTCACGCTGGCGAATTTCTGTGCCTCGGCGATCGCCTTTTTTGACCACTGACCGGTATTGAGATAGTCACAGCGACCGGCGGCGCCAAGCAGATTTTGCGGGATGAAATTGAACTGAGCTGTCGCCCCACCCTGCAGAAACAAGACGGCGTAATCATCGGGCACGCCAAGCAGATCACGCAGATCCTGCTCTGCCTGTTCGGCCACTTTGATGAAGGGCTTGCCGCGATGACTGAGTTCCATCACGCTGGCGCCTGTATCGCCCCAACAGGACAACTCGCGCTGCGCCTGCTCCAGGACTTCCAAAGGCATTGCAGCCGGCCCGGCGCTGAAATTAAAGACGCGATTCATGCGTTCGCCATTCCTGTTTTGGGTTCGCAGATGGGGGACTGTCTGGCGCGACGAGCCGCCCGTAGGTCAGGCCGGATCGTCGGCGTTACCGTCGTTGTCAGTGTCAGTGTCAGCGTCGATGCCACCATCGGATTGCGCATCCGACTCTTCGTCCGCCGCGTGATCAGCCGCATCCGGCTGTGCTGCGTCGTCGCCCGCATCGTCGCTTTGAGCGTCAGCGTCGTCGATCTCCGGGATGTCCTCGTCGGAGGTGGCGATACGTTCCAGCTCGACCAGTTGTTCCTCTGCACCCACACGAATCAGGCGCACACCCTGGGTGTTGCGACCGACCGATGAGACGCCCTCGACGGCGGTGCGAACCAACGTGCCGCCATTCGTGATCAGCATGATCTCGTCGCTGTCGCGCACCTGCACCGCACCGATCACCGCACCGTTGCGCTCGCTGGTTTTAATATCGATGACACCCATGCCGCCACGACCTTTGCGCGGGTAGTCATCGGCAGGCGTGCGTTTACCGTAGCCGTTTTCAGTCGCGGTGAGGATATCGCCCTCGTCGACGACGATCAGTGATATCAGGCGCTCCTCTGCAGACAGTCGTATCCCGCGCACGCCAGCCGCAGTTCGGCCCATGGTTCGGACATCACTTTCAAGAAAACGCATCGCCCGGCCGCCGCTGGAGAACAGCATGATGTCGCACTGCCCGTCCGTCAGGGCAACATTGACGAGTTGATCATCGGTGCGCAGATCGATCGCGATGATGCCGTTGGTACGCGGCCGCGAGAAATCCGCCAGCGACGTCTTCTTCACTATGCCGTTGCGGGTGGCGAAAAACACGAACCGATCTTCGCTGAACTCTCTGACTGTCAGTACCGCGTTGACTCGCTCCTCGGGCCCCAACGGCAGCAGATTGACAATCGGACGTCCACGAGCGCCGCGGCTGGCCACTGGCAGATCGTATACTTTCTTCCAGTAGACCTTGCCTACGCTGGTAAAGAACAACACGCTGTCGTGCATGCTCGCGACGAACAGCGTGTCGATGAAATCCTCGTCCTTCATTGAGGTCGCCGATTTGCCGCGTCCACCACGGCGCTGTGCCGCGTAGTCGGACAGGGGCTGAGCCTTGGCATAGCCCTCGCGCGACAGCGTCACCACGACGTCCTCATCGGCGATCAGATCTTCGACCGTCATCTCCGAGTGATCGACGAAAATTTGCGTCCGTCGCTCATCGCCATACTGTTCCTGCACGGCTTCGAGTTCCTCGCGCACGACCTCGCGCAGCCGCTCGGGGTTTTCGAGGATTTCGATGTAGCCCTCGATGCGCGTCAGTATCTCGCGATACTCCTGAATGATCTTTTCCTGCTCCAGGCCGGTCAGCCGGTGCAGTCGCAAATCGAGGATCGCCTGCGCCTGCGCAGGAGACAGGTGATAGCCATCCTCGTGGAGACCGAATTCCTCACCCAGCTCACTGGGTCGGGATGCCTTGGCGCCGGCGCGTTCGAGCATCTCTACCACGCTGCCTGGTTGCCAGACGCCGTCGATCAGTTGCTGCTTGGCCGCGGGCGGATTGGGCGATGTTTTGATCAGCTCGATGATCGGGTCGATGTTCGCCAGCGCGACCGCCAGCCCCTCAAGGATGTGGGCGCGTTCGCGCGCCTTGCGCAGATCGAACAGCGTGCGCCGGGTGACCACCTCACGGCGGTGCCGGATGAACGCCTCCAGCACTTCCTTGAGATTGAGCAGCCGCGGCTGACCGTCGATCAGCGCCACCATGTTGATGCCAAAGACCGTCTGCAATTGAGTGAGCTGGTAGAGCTGGTTGAGCATCACATCACCCGGCTCGCCTCGACGCAACTCGATGACCATGCGCATGCCGTCTTTGTCCGACTCATCGCGCAGCTCAGTGATACCCTCGATTTTCTTGTCTTTGACGAGTTCGGCGATCTTTTCCAGCAAACGGGCCTTGTTCACCTGGTACGGCAGCTCGGACACGATGATGGTGTCTTTGCCGGTTTTGTCGTCGTGCTCGACTTCAGCTCGGGCGCGAACGTGAATGCGCCCGCGACCGGTAGCATAGGCCTCGCGAATGCCCCGCGCGCCGTTGATGATCGCAGCGGTAGGGAAATCGGGCCCGGGGATGTGCTCCATCAGGCCGGGCAGATCGATGTCCGGGTTGTCGAGCAGCGCCAGCGTGCCGCCGATCACTTCGGTGATGTTGTGCGGCGGGATGTTGGTCGCCATGCCAACAGCAATACCGGACGAACCATTGACCAGCAGGTTGGGAATGCGCGCCGGAAACACCGCGGGCTCGGATTCGGAGCCATCGTAATTGGGCACGAAATCGACGGTTTCCTTGTCGAGATCGGCGAGTAATTCGTGCGCAATGCGAGCCATACGCACTTCGGTGTAACGCATCGCCGCAGGTGAATCGCCATCAATCGAGCCGAAGTTGCCCTGCCCGTCCACCAGCATGTAGCGCATTGAAAACGGCTGTGCCATTCGCACAATCGTGTCGTACACCGCGGTGTCGCCATGGGGGTGATATTTACCGATGACGTCACCGACAACACGAGCCGATTTCTTGTACGCCTTGTTCCAGTCGTTGCCTAGTTCGCTCATCGCGTAAAGCACCCGACGATGGACGGGCTTCAGGCCGTCGCGCACGTCCGGCAGCGCTCTGCCGACAATCACGCTCATCGCGTAGTCGAGATACGATTTGCGCATCTCATCTTCGAGATTTACCGGTAAAATTTCCTTCGCAAAATCAGTCATTTGTTACCAGCATGGGCGAGAGCATAAATGCCGTGAACGAAAACCCGAAATTATACCACGAACGCCGACGCCGCCGGCATTTCTATTGTCGGTTTGAAAGCCCGCTTCTTGCCGTTTGCGCATGACCTCAGTATGGTGCATCGGATGACTGAAGCTAGCCAAATCCTGTGTCCCGAATGGCTGATCTGCGTCGATGCAGACAACCGTGTTCTGCAAGGCCATAGCGTGGTCGTCACGGGCGATTTGATCACCGCGATCGAACCGCGCGACGATGCCGTTCGCAACCACCCCGACGCCACCGTGACCGAACTCGACGGCCAGGTATTGATGCCGGGGCTGATCAACGCCCATACGCATCTGGCGATGAATCTGATGCGTGGCTTTGCCGATGACCTGCCGTTGATGACATGGCTCAACGATCACATCTGGCCCGCCGAAGCCAGGTTTGTCGATCGACAGTTTGTGGCAGACGGCAGCCGCCTGGCGATGGCCGAGTCGCTACGCGGTGGCGTCACCTGTTTCAACGACATGTACTTCTTCCCCGATGTAGTCGCACAGACGGCCACAGAGATCGGCATGCGCGCATCGGTCGGCCTGATTGCACTGGACTTCCCCACCGTGTGGGCTGCCAGTGCCGACGAATACATCGAAAAGGGTTTGCAACTGCATCAGCAATTGGCCGACGAGCCGCTGGCAAGCTGCATGTTCGCTCCGCACGCGCCCTACACGGTGTCGGCAGAGCCGTTGAATCGCATCCGCCAACTCGGCGAGGACAATGGCATTGGCGTGCACATGCACGTGCACGAAACCGCCGCAGAGGTCTCGCAGTTCGTTGAGCAACACGGGGTGCGTCCACTGGCGCGGCTGGCCGAACTCGGGCTGCTCCACAACGATTTCGCCGCCGTCCACATGACACAAATGAACGACGATGAAATCGCCCAGGTGGCACAGTCGGGCGCAAGCGTACTGCACTGCCCCGAATCCAATCTCAAGCTCGCCAGCGGCGTGGCACCAATTGCCGCCCTGCACAGCGCCGGCGTCAATGTTGCGATCGGCACCGACGGTGCCGCATCGAACAACGACCTGGACATGTTTGGCGAGATGCGCAGCGCCGCCTTTTTGGCAAAATCCAGCAGCGCTGATGCAGCCGTCCTGAACGCAACCGACGTACTCAGGATGGGCACGATCAATGGTGCCAGAGCCTTGGGGTTAGGCGATATCACAGGCTCGATCGAACCAGGCAAACAGGCCGATCTGATCGCTGTGGATTTCGACAAACCCGAGTTGCAGCCGGTCTACAACCCGGTCTCGCATTTGATCTATTCGGCCAATCGCGCCGACGTCAGCCACGTGTGGGTTGCCGGTAGGCGATTGCTCGAAAACGGCGCGCTTACGACCCTGGATACCCAGGCAATCGTGGCCAACGCAAAGCAATGGGCCAGCAAACTGACGTCATGATTCACGACAACGTCGACGCCGCTGAAGTCGATAAATTCAGCGAATCCGCCAGTCGCTGGTGGGATCTGGACAGCGAGTACAAACCGCTTCACGACATCAATCCGCTGCGGCTTGACTACATCGAGCAACACGCCGGGCTGCGTGGCAAGACAGTCCTCGACGTGGGCTGTGGTGGCGGTATCCTGAGCGAGGCGATGGCGCGTCGTGGCGCTGACGTGACCGGTATCGATATGTCGGCCCCGGCCCTGAGTGTGGCGCGGCTGCACGCACTCGAACAGGGCGTAAAAATAGACTATGTACAATCGCCCGCCGAGCAATACGCCAACGATCACGCCGGCCAATTCGATGTCGTCACCTGTCTGGAGATGCTCGAACACGTGCCGGAACCCGCCTCCGTGGTGCAGGCTTGCGCCCAGCTCGTCAAACCGGGCGGTGCCGTGATTTTCTCCACCCTCAATCGCAACCGCAAGTCATGGCTGTTTGCGATTGTAGGCGCCGAGCAAGTACTGAAACTGCTGCCTCGCGGCACTCACGACTGGAACCGGTTCATCAGGCCATCTGAACTTGCCGGCTACTGCAGGCAGGCGGGGCTGAACAATCGGGACCTGACCGGCCTGCTCTACAACCCGTTGTCCAGACGCTACAGTCTGGGACGAGACATCGATGTCAACTATCTGATGAGCACGGTGAAACCGTGACGACTGACGCCCGCACCGCCGCGGTATTTTTCGACCTCGATGGCACCCTGATCGATACCGCACCAGACATGGGCGGCGCTTTGAATCGGCTGCTGCATCGACACGGCAGAGCACAGGTCACCGAATCAATCTACCGTCCACAAGTTTCACACGGCTCGCTGGCGCTGCTGCGCCTGAGCTTCAACTCGGCTGAAGATGAGCCGCGTATGCCCGACTTGCGCCGCGAGTTTCTGGCTGAGTATGAAAGTGGCATTGCGAACGAATCCAGGTTGTTCCCGGGCATAGATCACCTGTTGGCAGAACTGGATCAGCGGGCCATACCCTGGGGCATTATCACCAATAAACCCGAGGCGCTGACGCTGCTGCTGACCGATGCGCTGGACCTGACCAAACGTTGTTGCTGCATTATCGGCGCCGACACCGCTGCACGCGCCAAACCCCACCCGGAGCCGATGCTTCTGGCTTGCGATCGCAGCGCAGTGAATCCCGAGCAGTGTCTGTACCTGGGCGATGCGCAGCGCGACATCCAGGCCGGCAACGCGGTCGGTATGACCACCCTGATCGCCGCCTGGGGTTATATCGGCAGCGACGAACAGCCTGCGTCGTGGAAGGCCGACGGCAGCTTGCGCGAACCGGCAGACACCCTGAGCTACCTGCATTAACACAGCAGCGACAACCGCCACAGGCGCCACGTGCTGCGAAGCCTGCCACAGCGCCTATACTTTTGCGATGGCTCAACCAGGAGACTCTGCTATGCCTGCCAACGCAAACCCGATGGGCGCCTGGGAACGACATATCCGACGACGGCTGAAACACCCGGAGTTGTTCGACCGACCAGCCCCCGACAGTCTATCGGTGCTGGCAGCTCAGCAGCGCGATCAGCGCGAACTCGAGGCCTTTCATCAGCAACTCACGCGCATCATCGCCGAGCTGACCGACTCCACCGAGTCGGGCCAGTTAATGCAACTGAAAGAACAGCTCGACGATTGCCACCAGCGCAGTTGCAGTCTGGCCGGCGATCTCGCCGATCAGCAGACGGCGATCGGCAACATCAACGATATCATCACCAATGCACTGCGTCGCGCCCTGCGCGATGACGACGAGGCGGGTCGACTCCGATTGATTAAACACGAGGCAGACCGGCTGCGTGCGATCGAGCAGTGGCAGCATGCGCTGTTGGCTGACCTTGCGCGCACGCCCTCACCGATTCCGGAAGACGAAATAGCTGCCAGCCTGCTTTGCGAGCCGGCAGATTCAATGCTGACCGCACTACAGAACCTCGAACCGGCTCGACAACGCGACATCGCACAGCAGTGGGAAATTCTCCAAATGCGAGTCAATCCGGCGATGCGGGAGTTGATCGCACAGCGAATCGCCCTTTTTCAAAGAACTGAATTGGGTCAGACACCTGAATGGGGTCAGGCAACTGAAAGGGCCACCGGATAGGAATGGCGGACGATCTGTGGCAAACGGATCTTCTGCCGATCGGCAGCGCACGTTACTACGCCGTGTTGCAGCACGACAGCGCAGACCAGGCGCGGGTGAAAACCATTCTGCAATTGCAACAGATCTGGAGCCGAGCCGGATTCTCGCATCGTCCAACTGAGGCGACCTGGCTCAAGCTCGACTGGTGGCAACGCGAACTAGAGGACAACCAGCGGCGTCATCCGATCAGTCGCGCACTGGCACCGCATATTGAAGATAACCCGGCGCTGACCGCGCAACTTTTACATATGCTACAGGGCTACCGGGATCTCGCCCGCAACGGCAGCCCGGGCAGCGACGAGGAAAATCAACGCTTCCATTATCTGACGGGCGCCTGCGCCTGCCTGGCACTGGCCAACTGTCGCGACGACGACGACGCTCAACAGGCGCTGGCGCAACTGGGCGTGTCATTGTCACAGTGGCGCTGTCTGCGCTATCTGCGACGACACGTGGCAAACGGATTGTTGTGCTTGCCAAAAAGCCGCCTGGACGCGGCGGGCTTGTCACCGGCCGAGTTGGTCGTCGACAACCACGAGCCCGGGATGCAAAGTTTTTTTAAACTTGAATTGGCAGGCGTGATATCGACGCTTGAAGAAAGCAGCGACAACTTGTTGTCACAACCTGCCAGACAGGCCAAGGCGTTGAATATCT
>CAZYDV010000031.1:0-28892 GCA_964646405.1 uncultured Granulosicoccaceae bacterium
TGCATCGCCGCAGCAGCGTTTAGTGTCAGTGCCGGGGTTGCAGCGCCATCGCGCTTCGTTGACTGAACGGTTCTGCGCGCGTCGCGATGATCGGGGGCGTTGCCGTCACTGGCGTAGTCGTCCTGTCTATGAACGCCTGGGTTTGTTTGATCGCCTCGACCGGGGCGAGCTGCGAGTGCAATCCTACTATCGAATCTTTGTGACGCTCGAGGCGTTCGATAAACGCGATTCGCCACAGCGCAGCCCTCTGTGGCTGACGCGTGCGCGCATCGAAAGCAGCCGATCAGATCTGCGTGCGGCGATACCGACGCTACTCGCCGCCGCGAGCGACTACATCGGCAGTGACACCGGCCGCGAAATTCTGGTAACCCGGCGAGATCAACCCTAGCCACAAGTATCGGAGGTGCTCGCGATATCCGTTGCTGCAACCATTGCCTTCGCGAAATTCTCACCCCTTCATGAATATCCGGGCCAGGTAAGCCACCTCGCACACATCCCCGCAGCCCGACCTGACACAGCGGCGCTCGCAAAGGTAAGATCTTGGGCATTTACAGGAGATTGCCGTGGCAACCCGCAGACGCTTTATGCAGGTCGATGTGTTTACGTCACAACCAACACGTGGTAATGCGCTGGCCGTGGTGCTCGATGCCGAGGGGCTCGATGAAAGTCAGATGCAGGCGTTTGCCGCCTGGACCAACCTGGCCGAGACAACCTTCGTGCTGCCGCCGGACGATGAATTGGCCGACTACAAACTGCGAATTTTCACTCCGACCAGGGAAATGCTTTTTGCCGGACATCCGACGCTTGGCAGCTGCGCGGCCTGGCTTCACGCCGGCGGCGTTGCCCGGCAGCCCGGGCTTGTCAGGCAGGCGTGCGGAGTGGGCATCGTCGAGATTGACCAGACTGGCGATGCGCCGGCATTTGTCGCACCCCCTACGCGTATCGATGCATTGGAGCCTACACGCGAGAGTGAATTGATTGAACGGCTGGAGCTCGACTCGAACCACGTGGTGGCCAGTGCGGCGCTCGACAACGGCCCGCAGTGGCAAGTGTTTGAACTGGCCAGCGCAGATGATGTGCTGGCTGTTGATTCCTCCCTGGTCAGTTGGCCCGACTACAAGCCGATCGGCTTGATGGGTCCGCATCCGGCCGGGGCAGAATGTGACTATGAGGTCCGCATGCTCGCCCCGTCGAGTGGCATGCGGGAAGATCCCATCACTGGCTCACTCAATTCGGCACTGGCGCACTGGATGTTATCCAGAGCGACGCTGCAGCGGTCGCTGGTGATTGCTCAGGGCAGTTGCATTGGCCGCTGTGGGCGCGTCTTTGTGACCCCGGATTCGGCAATTGAGGGCAGGGTGTTGATCGGTGGTCAGTCACATATACTCATTGAGGGCACGCTCACCCTGTAGCGGTGAATACGGCGGTGGCATGGTCCGTGCCGCAGCCTGCGATTTGCCTCTGTCCTGTCGTTCACATTGCGTATAATGAGCGCCCGCCGCCCCGCCTGATGTGTGGTGAGCGGTTTTGCAGCACCATTTCAGTCCGAGCCGATGAACCTGAACCTTTTCGACACCTACACCCGACAGACGCGGGAATTTGTACCAATTAATGCCGGTGAAGCAGGGCTCTATTGCTGTGGTCCGACGGTTTACAACTATGCGCACATCGGCAACCTGCGCACCTACATCTTCGAAGATGTCTTGCGTCGCGTGCTTGAATACAACGGCTACGAGGTCCGGCATGTCGTCAATATTACCGATGTCGGGCATTTGGTTTCAGACGGTGACGAAGGCGAGGACAAAATGGCCGCCGGCGCTGCACGCACCGGCAAAACTGCGTGGGAGATAGCCGAAATCTACACCACGGCATTTCTTGAAGATCTGCAACTGCTGAACATCAAGATGCCCACGGTGTTGTGCAAGGCGACTGATCACATCGCCGAACAAATTGAAGCCATTCGTCAGATAGACGCCAAAGGCATGTGTTACATCTGCACTGACGGCGTCTACTTTGACACCAGCCAGGATCCCGAATATGGCTATCTCGCGCGCCTGGATGTCGAGGGATTGCAGGAAGGTGCCAGAGTAGACAAAGGCGAAAAGCGCAACTCGACCGACTTTGCACTCTGGAAATTCAGTCCGGCGGACGAGCAGCGGCAAATGGAGTGGGATAGTCCGTGGGGCAAGGGTTTTCCTGGCTGGCATATCGAGTGCTCGGCAATGGCGGCCAAGTATCTCGGACCGCTGTTCGACATCCACTGTGGCGGCAAGGATCACATTCCAGTGCACCACAGCAACGAGATCGCGCAGTCTCAGGCTTGCTATGGCACCAATCTGTCTAACTACTGGATGCACGGTTACTTCCTGCAGACAGATAAGCAGAAGATGTCGAAGTCTTCTGGTGATTTTTTGCGTAGTGCCACCCTGATTGAAAAGGGCTATGACCTTATCGCCTATCGGTTTTTGTGCCTGTTGGCCCACTACCGCAGTGATATTGCATTCAGTTGGGAGGGGCTGGACAGCGCATCAACCGCATTGAAGCGCCTGCGCGAAGCTTTCCATAGTTGGCCGGCCGGTGGTCAGGTGATCGAATCACTGGCTGCGAGATTCAGGGAATTCGTCAACGACGATCTCAACACCTCGCGCGTGATCGCCCTGGTCTGGGAAATCGTCAAGGACGACAATCTATCGCCCGCAGATAAAAGGGCCACAATCGATCACTTCGACACGGTGCTTGGGCTGGGGTTGGCCCAATGGCAGCCACCGCAGGCGGATATCATTCCCGAAGAGATCATGCAACTGGCTCAATCGCGGCAAGACGCCAGACGCAACAAAGATTGGGCGGCCGCCGATCAAGCGCGCGATGCACTGGCCGAGCGTGGCTATCAGGTGGTCGATACCGGCGACGGGTTTGATATAAAAAAGTTGTAGCAGACCGCCGGGCAGGCGCCCGTGGCGGGTGCCAAATCGATAAGCCCGTCAGTCTGTCAGGCCCGCGAGCTTCCGGGTTTGTTGCCACACATTTTGCTCGATCGTGACTTCATCGGGCAACACGCGTTTCGAGCCGGGTAGACGGGCCTCGTCCTGTTGGTCAACTGCCTGGGCAAGGCGCTCAATCCGTTGCCAGAACAGCTCACCCGAAAAAGTCTCAGGATCGAGCAGAAAATAGAATTGCCCCAGATTGTGAGGGGGGCCCTCCGGTGATTTGATCGCTTTAACATCCAGTGAATTGACGCTGCCGGTGACCGCCGCGGCGAGTACTTCTGCCATCAATCCGAAGCCATAGCCTTTGTAGCCGCCGGTGGAGACCAGTGATCCCGCCAGTGCCTCCTTTGGATCTTCGGTCGGGGCGCCATTTTTATCAACTGCCCAGCCCAACGGTATCTTCTCGCCCGCCGCTGCTGCCATGGTGATTTTTCCAAGGGCGATGGCGCTGGTCGACTGATCGAACTGAAAACCAATGCCACCGTCGCGAGCCGGAATCGACATGGCGATCGGATTGGTGCCGAGCACTGCCTGATTGCCGCCAGGTGGAGACACCACTGCCGAGGCGTTGGTGAAACCGATTCCGATCATACCTGCGCGCGCGATCTGTGCCGTGAAAAACCCTAGCGATGTGCAAGTGTGAGCATGGCAAATGGCGAGCGCGCAAGTGCCCGCATCTCTTGCTGTCGCCAATGCCTCTGGCAGACCGCGCGCAAAGGCCGGTTGGGCAAATCCGGTTTTGGCATCGACTTTGACGCTGGCCGATCTCGGTCGTGTCACCAACGGATCTGCGGTGCCTGAGACGCGACCGCTCTGCAACTGAAGACAATAACTTTCAAGATAGTACAGGCCGCAGATGATGTTGCCGGTCGCCTCTGCCTCGCGGACCGCGCGGGCGACCTCCGTGCAAATCCAGTCGGCGGCACCGTGCCGTGCCAGTGCCTTGCAGGTCGTTGATTCAATCTCATCTAGTGAGATAGTGGTTCGCGTCATTTTGATGTCCGGCTTTTTTTGTTGGGTCTGGTTTACAACAGGCCCTGTTCTTCTAGTACTTTGCGTGCACTTCTAAAGCACTCCAGTGATTGCGGTACGCCGCAGTAGATGCCCACGACGTGAATGATTGCGCGAATCTCTTCGACTGTGACCCCGTTGCTAATGGCGCCGCGGCAATGGATCTCCCATTCATTCATTTTCCCTAACGCACCGATCATGGCCAGGTTCATCATTGATCGCGTTTTTGCATCGATGGTGTCATCGCCCCAGCCAAAGCCCCAGCACCAGGCCGTCATGGCCTCCTGGAATGGCCGTGTGAAGTCATCCGCCGCCGCGAGATTCTTCTCGACGTATTCTGCACCGAGTGTGCCCTTGCGCGCGGCGAGTCCTTTTTCGAAGAGTTCGCTGTCTGTCATAGTAGCCTTCCTGTCGTCGCCGCGAGGGCGGTGGTTAAAAGGGTGTTGCACGAGAGTGACGCCTGTCGGCGAGTCTACACCTGACCACCGGGTATTTCGAGCCTGTCTGGACGGACCCGGTTTGGCGTGACCCGGTCAGAGCCGACCCGCTGAGCACTAATCAGTGAAGGCGCCTTATTGCGAAATGTCGTGGGTTGGCGATCGGTTGGCCAGTTTGTGTGCGACCTGTACCGCCAGTAGTGACTCGAAAGCCACTTTCAGGCTATGGCGCTTATCCAGGAAGTTTTGGAGTTTGTCGGCTTCCCAGTAGATGTAGCGACCCGGGCTTGTGAACACCACATCCGCCATGGTCGGGCTGCCAGTCAGGAAATTGAGCTCGCCAAGAAAACAGCCGGGTCCGCGATGTGCAAGCCACTGTTCGTCGGTGGTGATTCGCACGGTACCGGAATAGAGCAGGTAGAGTCTGTTGGGGGATTCGCCGTGGCGGATCATGTGCTCTTGCGCATTAGCGCTGTACCACTTTGCCAGGTTTAAAATCTCAACCGTCTCTCGCTGAGTCAGGTTACGGAACACCATGTTCTTTAAATGCATCTGCTGTTCGGTCATCGGCACCGGGCGCTGTGAATAGACCAAGTGTGCAATATTCACCAGATTAATCAGCACGAAGGCGGACTGCCAGAAAAGTGCAGAAAAGAGGATTTCTGGTTGGAAGATGAAGTACGGAAAGGTCATCAAACCCGCGATGACCGATAGCACTCGCAACCAGAAAATATCTCTCACAATGTAGGCTGCGCAATAGCAGAAATTGGCACAGCTAAACAGGGTTACCGCGAGCGTAGTAAGCATATAAATACAATCCTGGCAGGTGACCGTCGCCACCGAATTCGTCTACCGCTGCTCGCAGCTTGGATGGGTAAAGCTGTACATGGAGCGGACATCGGCCTGAATGCTTGCGAATTGCAGTGCGGATCGGGCCATCCTGAAATTGCTAGAGTTGGTAGTGTCCGTCTGTTTGGCGCATCCAGTTTTGCAGTGTTTCGATCGAGTGTTCAGAATCGACACCCGCATGCGGGTCGACCACCAGCGGACCGTGTATATAGCCACGACTGCCAAGGCCGCGCTTGCCCGGATCCGACGAGGCCGATGTCCTCTGCAACAGTCGTTTGCAGATCCTGAACGGCCAATTCGCGAATGGTAGCGGATTCTTCTCCGCTGACAGTATACCAGCCACGCCATAGCGCGACGTTGCCAGCATCGACGGTACGCCGGTGGCAGGTATTCAACAGGTTGCCTGGATACACCTGAAAGGAGAACAAAGGCCAAAGGTACCAGTATGAATACTGGCTGGTAAAGGGATTGGCGTTGAGATCGCTCGGATAAGTCATTTTGTCGGGGTTTTGGCACTCAGTCGTATGCCAAAGGCAATAGCCCTGGGCCTGGATGTCGTCGGTTTTGGGCTTAACCACACAGGTCGCAAAGGTGCGATGGTTCAGCTTGCAGTGATAGTACTCGGGGTAATTGTCAACTGGCACTTTCCAGTTGCACGCCTCGGGTACCTCAACCCATTCAAGTGACTCAAAGTGCGCGATCTGTGGAACAAACTGCGCGAGTTCTTCACGCACTTGGGGAAACCAAATTCGTCGATTTCCACCGGCGCGCCGGCATTGATGATCCGGCAAATTAATCGCGCGCGTGAAAAAGGTTACACAGTGCATTCTGTAGAGGTCGGCGGCACCGACAATTGCGGCAGATACCGATCGCATCGAGGCGATCAGAGCCGACTGTCGATCGGACAGTGTCATCTTTGATGTCAATCACACCTGGGCGCCTGCCACGGCGGTACAGGTACTTAACAGTGCCACATCGAGAGACTGGATCGAGCTGCCGTGTGAAACGTTCGATCAGTGTCCGCACATCGCCGGCGCGTCGCGCAGCCGATCCAGCTCGATGAATGCCTGCACGATTTTCTGGATCATCTGCAAGCCTGGCGGCACAGTGCCTGTGAGGGTATTAAGGTGTAACCCAATGTACCCGATGCTGACTCACTGGGCGAGCCGGGCTTCACCTTTTAGATCGGTACGCTCAGTAGCAATCCCATCGCGGCCGGGGCAGGGCTGAATCACTTGAAATTTTAGGTCGGCAAGGCTGCTATGAAAAACTCGCTCAAACGGGCCGCGCGCTAATGCAGGCGACCACCGAATATTTGAACCGGGTTGGTATCTCGCATCGAGTGGTGGGTGAGCCCATGCTTTTCGATGTGCTGTTTATCGATTCTGATGTCAACAATTATCGCTATGTCTTACGTGCAGATGCCGAACGCCATGCCCGATACAATCAAGCGGAGCGCGCCAGCGGTATATTCAAGGCTGCCGGTAAGCTTTATCCATTGCTGGCATTGACGGTTGCCGACATCAACCAGACCATCGATGCGATCGGCAAGGCTGCCGACAGCCTGGTGGATTGATCACTCGAAACCGCGAGCCTGCGCAGTGCAGGCTCGCCAGTATCGGCTTATTGGGCAATGACGCTGCAGTTGTCGAACAAACCCAGGTCATCACTGTATGCGACCACCGCACCGTAGCGGCTGTTAGCAGGAGCTGTCAGTACCGAGTTGTGATCCTGCCAGCTCGCAGACACGATCGGTAGCTCGGCGCGTTGCAGCGATTGATAGTCGCTATCCATTAGCGCAAGTGTGACGCTTGTGTACTGCGCGCCTGTGTTGCGACCGCGGCACGACATCGCGTAAGTGGCGCCCTCAACAATGTTGAATTCCTGGTAGCGACATCCGCCCTGGCTGAGACCCAGCGCAGCGGCGCCGGTATCCGCGTCGGTGCTGATCGTGGTCAGATTGGCGGCGGCACAACTGAACCAGTTGTTCAGGCCCGATTCGAAATCGCCATTGGCTAGCAAATTATCGGTGCTGGGCGGTACAGGCTCGGGCTCAGGGTTGGGTTCAGGCTCGGGGTTAGGTTCGGCTTCAGGGCTTGGCAGGTTGCCGGCAGTGCTGAGGCTGCAACGGTCAATTCGCGTGTCGTCCTCGCTGTAGAACAAAGCCAGCACATAGCGCGTGTTTGTCGGCGCCGAGGATGACAGGCTCAGTGCCTGGTATTCGGTCGATGCGTCGACTTGCCTGAAGTCGGAGGCCAGTTTTGCAAAGCCTGCATCCAGATACCCCAGTTCCATGATCGTCCAATTGGAGCCGCTGCGCAGTGCCTGGCACTGTAGTGTGTACTGTGTGTCGGCTACGCCATCGACTTCCTGGTACAGGCATCCGCCATTGCCAATCTGCAGAGCGGTGGTGCCATCTAGCGGATTGTCTGCAGCGATCGAAATATTGTCGCCCGACGCGCAGTTATTCCAGCCAGCGAGTGTTGTTTCGAAGCCGCCGTTGACCAGCAGGTTGGCGGCCTGTGGTGGTTCTGGCTCAGGTTCAGGTTCGGGCTGTGGTTCAGGCGTCGGCTCGGGTTCCGGTTCGGGCTCGGCGCGCGCGACAAACTGCAGGCGCGGGCCCGAGGCGTGCCAGATGCTGTCGCCTTCGCTCGCGCTGTGCGGCAGATGCGAGACGTACCAGACCACGATATCCTCGTTATCGATGCGCTCGTTGTTCAGGAAAAGCTCCCCGATCTCGCCGCGTGCACCACTGCGCCAACGTCCGGTCTCGCCGCTGTTGTAGCGTCGTGCGGCGAGGTCCCACTGCGCGAAGTCGCTGGCGCTGCCATCGTCGGTGGAGGGGATCAGTTGCACCTGATTGCCGGTGACTGTGTCTTCGATCGTCCAGAAGTCAGCGCGTGTTTTCAGATCGTTAAATTCCACCGCTTGCGGATCGTTATTATTTTTTAGCACTCGGTCATTTTCGGGGCCATCGATGTCGAAATCGAACATCCAGTGCGCGTGATGGCTGTGATCAATGACGCACTGTAAGCCACGGCTGTAGACGCGACTGTCGATGCTGCCGTTTTCGCTAAGATAGTAGGTCTGATAGATCTGGTATTCGGCGATTTGCCAGTTGGCGCCAATCTCCAGCATTCTGACCCCGTTTTGCGTGTAGGTGCGCTGGCACACTGATTGGCCATTACAGGCATCCTCCGGCGCGCCGGAGTTAGCGGGCTCGAGTGCGGCGGGGCTAAGTATGTCAGCATAGGGGCCACAAACGTCGTTCTGGTATTTCACCCGCATGACCGGCATGCTGGCACGCGCAAGCAGTCGGTTGCCGTTAAAATCGACGTTGGTCAACACCAGGCCGGAATTGCTGTCGCGGGTGCTGAAGTCGAAACTCCATCCTCGCCACTCGACATCGGCAGCGTGAGTGCTTAAAGCAAACAGCGCAATGAACACAGTAGTCAGATGTTTCATCTCGGTGCGCTCCTATTTGACCAGGCCAGCTTCGCTGACCGCGCCGTTACTCAAATTCACGATGGCGCTGTAGACGGGAATTGCGCCATTGCCCGATCCGAAAGTGACGTACAGCATTCGCTGGGTGTGAAACGGTTCTGCCGGATTGGCGATATCCTGTGTTTTGGGAAAAGCCAGTAGAGCGGTGCCCTGAAGTTCCGCCGTTGCGAATCCCAGGTTGTCGAGCGCCGAACGCGCCAGTGAAACGGCAGCTTCCGACTCATCGGGATGTTCCTGTGGCTGGTAACTGCTTGCCGAGTGCACCTGTCTGACGATGTTTCCGTCCGGTTGCAGGTCGACCGCGATGGTCTCGTCGCTGTCGTAGTTGTAGAACAGAAATGTAGCGATAACGCCGTCCTTCTGGTTGCCGAGGCTGGCGTCGAATGTCTGGTAGTGCTCGCCGAGGCTCGCCTGCACCGTCGGGTTGGCCAGCACGGTTCGCCGTGCCGCGTCCAACACCAATGATTGCGCGCCGCCCAGGGCGCTTGCCGGCAGCGGGACGATGTCGGTCGCGCCGAGTGGCTGCGGCGGCCAGTAGCCGTGTGTCACATTGCTGGTGAGGGGTGCGCCTGCCTGTGTCGATGGGGTGTCGTCACCGCCTGACCCGCCGCAGGCAGACAGGATGATCGGTAGGGCGAGCATTGCCCGGGATGTTATATTGCGCATGCAGAAAATCACCGTGCATTGAAGTTGAGTTTACAACTGAATTGTCGGCAACTTGCATGCCTTGACAGTGCACGAAGCCGTCGTTTCTGGTCAATTGTGAAGATAAAATGCACATTTTTTGACTAATTGTTTGGCCAATCAATCGGACAGGGGCTGATGACTCTCGAATCGGGCAAGGCTGCGCCGGGCTTTACGCTCGCCGACAGCAATGGCAACCAGCTCTCGCTGAAAAGTCTGAAAGGGCAGGATGTGGTGGTGTATTTCTACCCGCGTGACGACACACCGGGCTGCACCAAGCAGGCATGTGCGTTTCGCGATTTGCATAGCGAATTTGACGCGCTCGGTGTGGCGGTACTGGGGGTATCGCCCGATGATGCTGATTCACACGGCCAGTTCGCCGGTAAGTATCAGCTACCCTTTACGTTATTGAGCGATCCCGGCCACAAGGTGATGGAAAAGTACGGTGCCTGGGGCGAGAAGAATATGTACGGCAAGAAAGTGCAGGGGGTTATCCGCTCGGCAGTCTGGATTGGCGCGGATGGCAAAGTGCGCAAGCACTGGCCGCGGATCGCGCGCGCCGGCGATCATCCGGCCAAGGTGTTGCAGGAGATTCAGGCCAGCCGTTAAAGTCGTGCACAATGCCCGGCGGGGATGCTAAGACCCGGCATTCCCTTTGTGGCAATGGCGCGCCATACTCATCACTACAACTACCGTTTGCGAGTACAAACCCGATGAATTCCGTCGCCACGCCTGATCCTGTATCCGAGCTGAAAGAGATGGCTTCCACACCGTTTGACCAGGCGCGGTCGATGCCGGTTAGCGTCTATACCTCCGAGGCTTTTTTGCAACGTGAGCACAGCGATATCTTCGGGCGTGAATGGATCTGCGTTGGCCGCGCCAGTACGCTCGCAGAGGGTGGCGACTATCTCACTTACGAGCTGGCGGGCCAGCCGATTATGGTGCTCCGAGAAGCCGATGGCAGCCTGCGCGCCCAGTCCAACGTTTGCCTGCATCGAATGTCCACTCTGCTGGAAGGGCGCGGCAAGGCTTCCAGCATCGTCTGTCCGTACCACGGGTGGACCTACAACCTCGACGGCAGCTTGCGTGGCGCTGCCGCGATGAACGCCAACAAAGGGTTCTGCAAGCAGCAATATCGGTTGCCGACCATCCGTTGCGAAGAGTGGCTGGGGTGGATAATGATCACTTTGAACCCCGATGCCGAGCCCGTCGCGAAACGACTTGCCGGCGTCGAGTCATTGATCGCTGACTATGAAATGGAAAACTACACCGAGGTCTTCCACGAGACCTTCGAATGGGACACCAACTGGAAGGTGCTGGCTGAGAATTTCATGGAGAGCTACCACTTGCCCGTCTGTCACCGTGGCACCATTGGTGGATTGTCGAAGCTTGAGGAAATGGATTGTCCACCCGGAGAGGTCGCATTTAACTATCACACGATCCTGAAGGACGATTCGCTTAAAATTGCGCTGGCCCACCCGAGTAATACCCGCCTGCAGGGCGACTGGCGGCGCACCACTGTGCTGCTGGCGATTTATCCGTCTTTCCTGATTACGCTGACGCCGGGGTACTTCTGGTATCTGTCACTGCATCCACGTGGCGTTGGCCGGGTGCATGTGGAATTCGGTGGAGGCATGTCGCCCGATTTTGTCAACGACCCGGAATCGCGACAACACTTCGAGAACACCAAGACCCTGCTCGACGAAGTCAACGTCGAAGACAAGAAATGCACCGAGCGCGTCTACAAGGGTTTGTGTGCCACGATGGCAAAGCCTGGACACCTGTCTCATTTGGAGCGGCCCAACTACGACTTCGCCAACTATTTGGCCGCCTGCATGCAATAACAGCCGGCCACCGGCATAAGCCTGGGAACAGTATTGCGCCAGATAGAACCCGCTGCCACGCCGCCCACTCGGCTGCGTCAACTGCTGGCAGATCTCGACATCAACGCGCTGGCCAACGCGGTGGTCGGGTTTTCCTTTGCGGCCAGCGGACCGGTGGCGGTCATACTCGCGGTCGGCAGCAAGGGTGGGCTTAGTGAGAGTCAGTTGGCGTCCTGGATATTCGGCGCCTTTTTTGTCAATGGCTTGCTCTCCATTGCGGCGTGCTGGCGCTATCGCACACCGATGGTTTTTTTCTGGACGATTCCCGGTACGGTATTGGTGGGCCCTGCTCTGGCCCATTTAACGTTCCCCGAGGTAGTCGGTGCGTTTTACGCCACTGGCTTGCTGATGCTGGTGCTTGGCTTATCCGGCTGGGTCAAGCGCGCAATGGAGCTGATCCCGATGCCGATCGTGATGGGCATGGTCGCTGGCGTGTTTTTGCAATTTGGCCTCGACTGGATTGCGTCGGTGCACAGTGATTTCCTGATCGCGGGCTCGATGACACTGGTTTTTGTCGCGCTATCGGCCGTACCTGCACTCGGCCGCTTCTGCCCACCTGTGATCGGTGCCTTAGTCACCGGTATCGCGATGATCTGGTATGGCGATCGCCTGACGCTGTCGGCCGACACAATGGGCTGGTTGACGCTGCCGCAGGTGGTGCAGCCTGCGTTTTCCTGGCAGGCAATGGCCGAGCTGGTCGTGCCGCTCGCGATCACCGTCATCGCCGCACAAAATGGACAGGGCATTGCCGTGCTGCACAGTAGCGGCCATCGCGCACCGATCAATTTTATTACGTCGGCCTGCGGTGTTTTCTCGATGCTGACCGCGGTGTTCGGCTCCTCATCAAGCTGTCTGACCGGGCCTACCAATGCGCTGATTTCAAGCTCAGGGCCGCGCAACAGCCACTATACGGCCGGTATCGTGATCGGTTTGTTCGCATTGGTGTTTGGTGTGTTTGCGCCGGTGCTGACGCGCTGGATGCTCGCCACCCCTTTCGAGTTTCTAGCAGCGCTTGCAGGACTTGCGATGTTCAGGGTGTTGCTTGCAGCGTTCAAAGGGGCGTTCTGTGGGCGATTTTCACTCGGCTCGCTGCTGTGCTTTCTAATCACGGTGTCGGACATTTCGATCTTCCGCGTCGGTGCGCCGTTCTGGGGGCTGGTGTTCGGTTTCGCACTGGCGTGGTTGATCGAGCGCGATGACTTCCGCGCACTGGCAGCTGATCGAGATGAAAGCGCCGCGCCGGGTCAGTAACCCGTGCATCCATGACGTTTAAGCCTCGCGACCGACCGCAACGATCTTAGTAACGTATTTTGCAACCGTGTGACTATCAGTTAGTTTTCAACGGGGTGGGAAACTTCTGCTGTGCAGGCAACCGGGCTCGAGATCTCATCGAATCCTTACTAAACGATCCTTTAAAATTAGGGATCAAGCCTTTTTAGCGTTGTGCAGAGTATCATTGAAACGGGTGTTCAGGCGGTCGCGCAGGGCGGGATCGGCCGCAAAGGCGCAGAGCCACTGATTGGATAGATCTTCGAGCAGAGCCTGTTTCGACACCGTGGCGCTGGAAGTCAGGCCATCCTGCAATTTTTGTAGCTGGTGCTGCATACGCAGATTGCGATCCTCGTCCGGCGTCTCTCGGTCCAGGAGAATCTCAAGCTCGATGCAGAGCATGCGCCGGTCAGCAGTGTTCTTTTCGTAGTCGGGCAGACTGCCATTCTGCAAGTGCAGAACGATGCTGTCACGCCGCAGATTCATCGCCTTGCGCCACTCGGCCTTGTCGGTCTTTTCTCCCTCCTGCCACTCATCGAGAACGCTGGCAATGCCGGCTTCGAGTTCAGCGGGATCACCGCCGACCATGGCCTCGAGTTGCTCGCACAGTTCCGCCTTGTGGTGCAGTCGATTGAGCTCGGCGCGGCGCGAATTGTCGCTGGCATTCTGCCTGCCTTTTTCGACGTCGTTCAGCACACGCGTGAAATCACGCTTTAAATAGCGCGCATCGCGTTCAGGAAATTCAGGCAGTTGGTGAAATTCATCCTGCAGAGCTTGCAGTTGTTTTTCGTCGAACGAGCTGCCTTTGGCAGCTTTTTTCAATTCATCGATAATCGCGCGTGCGCGGGTCACGTGTGCCACGCTCGATTTGTAGTGCTCGCGCTGGTGTTCGCGGTGGGTGTTGAAGATCTCACCGCAGGCGGCATTAAATTCTTTCCACAGCGCCTGATCGGTCTTGCGCCGCATGATGCCGCCGGTTTTCCACACGCTCTGCAAACGCTTGACCTGATTGATGCAGTGCTGATTGATTTCGCCCTCACCCAGTTGTTTGACCTTGGCGATCAGCTCTGATTTTTCAGCGGCGTTGGCCTCGTAGACCGGGTCGAGCTTATCGTTGAGTGTCTTGATCAGCGCATCAAAACGCTCGTCCAGTGGTTTGCTCGCCTTGCGATCGAAGACGCGACGATTGCGCCATTCGGTGCGTGCGGTGCGCACGGTTTTTTCAACCAATTTCCAATCGGGGTTGTCCCAGTCGCAGCTCGCGATGTACTGTTCCAACATGTCGCAAATCTCGGCGCGCTGATCGAGCTTCGACTGTTTCTCATCGCGTTTGGCGGCAAAGTATTTTTTGCAGGGCTCATAAGCGGTGTCGGCCGCCTGCTTGAAACGGGGCCATAGTGTCTCCTGTGCAGGGCTCGCCCCCATAGCCTTCCACTGCATCTGCAGATCCTTGATGCGATCGGCCTGGTCGCGTGGCGACAGACCAGCGGCCGGCAACGTCTCCATCTGTTCGCACAGCGCTTCGAGTTTCGGTTGCGAGGCAAACACTTTCCAGTCGCCAAGCTCCTTTAACTGCGCGCCAAGGCGCTCCAGTTTTTCCGCCTGAGCTGTTTTGTCTCGGCCCTCGAGTCGCGCGATTTTGCGCTCCAGGCGCTCGTAGATCGACTTGGCCGGTCCCCAGCGCTTGGCTCTTATCGCGCCTTGCAGAGCACCAAATTGTTTGGCAACAGACTGTCGTAGCTCGTTGTTGCCCTGCCGCTGCTTTTCAAGCTCTTGTCGGGCGGTAGAGATCAGCGATGGCAGTTGCGCTGCAAATTCGGGTGGTTGTGAATCGCTCAGTTGGCGCTGGATCTGCTCCAGTGATTTCAATTGTGCAGACCAGTCCGCAGGCTGATCTGCCGGCGGATTGCCGACGCGATCGATGGTTTCGGCCAGTTTCTGTAATTTCGATAAAGCCTTGTGGCTTTGTTGAAACTGCTGTGCTTCTGAATCTGGCGCTTGCCCGAGTTGTCGCCATTGGTCTTCGGTTTCCGACAGGCAGATTGTGGTGGATTGAATTGCTGTGCCAAGCTCGCCTGCCGCGCAGGCGCTCAGCGCGTCGTGCGCCTCGCGCAGCCGCGTGAGCAGGTTCTCGCGGTCATCGTGCAATTGTTGCGTCGCTGCATTGTCATCGACTTTGGCGCGCGCGGTTTTTTCCACTTCACCAAAGCGCTGCATCGATTCGTCATCGGGCTTGAAATCGAGCGCGTTCCAGCGCTCGTATAACTGGGCGTGCGTATTGGCGTAATGCGGCGACCAGACACTGCCGGCTAGCGTCTGCATACTCTCAACCAGCTTGTCGCTTGTCTGTTTGCGTTCCAGTGCCTGTTTTTCTTCGGCGTGGTGGGCGTCGAGTTTCGACTTTAGTTCGCGGGCGGCAATTTTGTCCTTGCTTTTAATCTGTCGCCAGCAGCGATCCATCTCGGCGATCGAATCGATTCGTCCGATCGCCTCGCTGCGGGTATCGTGAAAGCGCGTATTGATCGCGATGTCAGCCAAATCTGTCTGTGCGCTAAAAAGCGATGTGCCATGCGCGCGAACCCGGTTGTGCGGGCTGTAGCCAGTGATAGTCTTGGCCAGTTCGCGGGTTGTCGAATCGCTGCTGAATTGATTTAGCTGATCCAGCGTCTGCTGCGTGTCGGGCAGGTAGCGGGTGTATTGGCGCGCGGCTGCCAGCCGCACTTTGTCGCTTGCGTCCTGCGTGCTAAGCGTTAGCAATCGATCCGGATCATCCAGTTGCGCGACAGCCTTGAGCCTGATTTTTTCCGCCGGGTTGGTAAGTGCCTGGTCGAGTTGTGCTTGATCGACGGCGACGCCCTGCGTGGCAGTCTGCGTTGCCTGTTCGGCACTTTTGTCTGCCTCGGCAGGCGGTTTGGAGCCTGTCCATTTCATACCGCGAAATTTCTCAAGCATTGCAAAACTCCAGGCTCGGTGACAGGGCGGGGCTTAAGATGACTTCAGGCGATCCAGCTCGGCGATAATTGCACTGCCCATGTCGGTGGTGCTGGCGGGTTTAATGCCATCCGGTGCGATATCGACGGTGCGCACGTTGTTCGCAAGTACGTTGTCGATCGCAGCTTCAAGCATATCGGCCTCGTTATTCATGGCAAACGAAAAGCGCAGACACATCGCGAACGATAAAATTGTTGCCAGCGGGTTGGAGATGTTCTGACCGGCGATGTCCGGCGCCGAGCCGTGCACGGGCTCGTACAGTGCCGCGCGCTTGCCGTCGATCAGTGGGCCCAGAGATGCCGATGGCAGCATGCCGAGCGAGCCGGTCAGCATGGCGGCGCAGTCAGATAAAATGTCGCCGAACAGATTGTCGGTGGCGATGACATCAAATTGCTTCGGCGCGCGCACCAGTTGCATGGCGCAATTGTCGGCATACATGTGCTCAAGCGCGATGTCGGGGTAATCTTTGCCAACGCGCGTGGCAATCTCGCGCCAAAAGACGCCGGTTTCCATCACATTGGCCTTTTCGACCGAGTGTACTTTGGCGCTGCGTTTGCCGGCTAGTTCAAACGCTACGTGCATCAGGCGCTCGATCTCACTTTCAAAATAGACTTGTGTATCGAGTGCTCGGCGACGGCCGTCGGCCAGTGTTTCAATGCCACGAGGCTCGCCAAAATACACCCCGGCGGTGAGTTCGCGCAGGATCAGAATATCGAGCCCGGAGACCAGTTCTTCACGCAGGCTGGAGGCGGAGGCCAGCGCCGGGCGACAGGTCGCCGGGCGCAGGTTGGCAAAAAGATCGAGTTCTTTGCGCAGTTTTAAAAGGCCGGCCTCGGGTCGCAGGTGCCGCTCGACGCCATCCCACTGTGGCCCACCGACAGAACCCATCACGATCGCGTCGCTGGCCAGTGCCTGTTGCAGGGTTTGATCAGCCAGTGGTGCGCCATAGCGATCATAGGCGGCACCGCCGATGTCGTCTTCGGTGACGGCAAACTGCGCACTGCTATTGCCGCTCATCCAGTCGATTACACGCCGCAGTTCGGCGACCACTTCGTAGCCGATGCCATCGCCCGGCAGCAGCAGAATAGAGTGTGTTGTCATGGGTGTTTGTTTCGTGTGGTCAGGCGGCGGGTGTCAGCCAGGCATGCGCCTGCTGCTGGCGGGATTCGTAGCCTTCGATGTCGTCGTCTTTGTCCAGCGTCAGCGCGATTTCATCCAAACCGTTCAGCAGGCAGTGCTTGCGATGTGCATCGATATCAAATGACAATGTCTGTCCGTCGGGTGTGTTGATCGTCTGCGCGTCGAGATCGATCGAGAACTGGGCATTAGATCCATACTCTGCCTGACGCATCAAATCTTCAACCTGGTCTTCCGGCAGACGGATCAGCAGCATGCCGTTCTTGAATGCGTTGTTGTAGAAGATGTCTGAAAAACTGGGGGCGATGACGCACTTGATACCGAAGTCGTCGAGTGCCCACGCGGCGTGCTCGCGTGATGAGCCACAACCGAAATTGTCGCCACCGATCAGGATCTTGCTGTTGCGAAAAGCCTCTTGGTTGAGTACGAACTCGGGCCGGTCGTTGCCATCGTCGTCGTAGCGCAGCGAGTGAAAAAGGCCTTTGCCGAGCCCGCTGCGGACGATGGTTTTCAGGTATTGCTTGGGAATGATCATATCGGTGTCGATGTTGATCATGCGCAGCGCCGCGGCGACGCCGGTCAGTTCTTTCATCGCTTTCATGTGTTTATCCCAGTGTGCGCACGTCTGTCAGGCGGCCAGTCACGGCGGCCGCAGCGGCCATCGCCGGCGACACCAGGTGAGTGCGGCCACCATGGCCCTGGCGACCCTCAAAATTGCGGTTCGAAGTGGAGGCGCAGCGTTCACCGGGCGCCAGCCGATCGGGATTCATACCCAGGCACATCGAGCAGCCCGGCTCGCGCCACTCGAAGCCGGCTGCGATCAACAGATCGGCAATGCCTTCCTGTTCGGCTTGTTTTTTTACCAACCCGGATCCAGGTACTACCATCGCGTGCACGCCGTCCGCAACCTTCTTGCCTTCGGCTATGCGGGCAACCTCACGCAGATCTTCAATCCGGCCATTGGTACATGAGCCGATGAAAACCTTATCGACAGGGATGTCGGTCAGCGCCGTGCCCGGTGTCAGATCCATATACTCCAGCGCGCGTTTGGCCGATGCCTGTTTTTGTTCGCTGTCGAACGACATGGGATCTGGCACTGAGGCGGTAATTGGCAGCACGTCTTCGGGTGAAGTGCCCCAGGTGACCACCGGTTGAATCGACGACGCATCCAGTGTAATGACTTTGTCAAAGTGGGCGCCCTCATCGGATTTCAGGGTTTTCCAGTACTCGACGGCTGCGTCCCAATCGGTGCCGGCCGGTGCCTTGGGGCGCCCTTTAAGGTAGGCAAAGGTGGTCTCATCCGGTGCGACCAATCCGGCTCGTGCGCCACCTTCAATCGCCATATTGCACAGCGTCATGCGGCCTTCCATCGACAGTGCGCGAATCGCATCGCCGCTGTATTCGATCACGTGACCGGTGCCGCCGGCGGTGCCGGTCAGGCCGATGATTGCAAGCGTAATGTCTTTCGCCGTAACGCCGGCGGCGAGTTCGCCATTAACCTGGACCAGCATGTTCTTCGATTTGTTTTGCACCAGTGTCTGGCTGGCCAGCACATGCTCGACCTCTGAGGTGCCGATGCCGTGGGCGAGCGCGCCAAATGCGCCGTGAGTCGCGGTGTGTGAATCGCCGCAGACTACGGTAGTACCCGGCAGCGTAAAACCCTGTTCCGGCCCGATGATATGCACGATACCCTGGCGCTCGTCGAGCTCGTTGTAGTACTCGACGCCAAATTCCGCCGTGTTGTCGCGCAGCGTAGTGACCTGTAACTCGCTTTCAGGGTCATCGATGCCCTTGGAGCGGTCGGTGGTCGGGATGTTGTGATCGACGACGGCGAGCGTGAGTTCAGGGCGGCGCACTTTGCGGTTTGCGTTGCGCAGGCCCTCAAATGCCTGGGCACTGGTGACTTCGTGGACCAGGTGGCGATCGATATAGATCAGGCACGTGCCGTCCGGCTCGGTGCTGACAACGTGCGCGTTCCAGATCTTGTCGTAAAGGGTGGTAGCTGCCAAAGCGTTTTTCCGTTATGGGTTAACTAGAAAGCTAATGGCAGTAGTTTAACGCATTGACGGCGTCGTGCAGCGCTCGGGAGGGAAGTTCAGTGTCGAATGATGGTGAGACCCTCGCCGCGAAGACGCGCATCGCGGCCAGGTTAAGTGTGATTGGCTCAGGACTCTGACTGGCGACTCAATTCCTGCACGCTGCCGCCGGCGCCGTGGGCGTTGCCATTCTGGGCGCGTTCATGGGTGGTCCAGATCGCCATGACGGTGAGCGACAGCGTCGCGATAATGCCCACCAGGGCCAGTGTAGACAGATGACTGGAGGCGGTGCGTCTGACGTTATTGGTTCTGGTCTCGTTCACAAGTTCCTTCCTGCCGAGCGAGCGCAACTTCTGCACCCACTGCGTAGTGGTTGAACGATACAGTGTTTCACATTCGATGCGGGGCGTCTGTGCAGCAGTTTGCAATCAGCAAAACGCCACGCCGGCTGGAAAGATTTTTTGCTGTCAGAGCTTATCGTGGGGCAACCGTGGCGCGACTCACGACAATAAAACCCACGTCAAGATAACCGTTCAAAATGTGAAACGTTAAGATGACAGGCCGAGGGGGCAGGGGTAAGGTGCATGCACTGGCAGGTGCCCGACCGCGAGGCTTTATATATGTCACTTCTGGCTTGTGCAGCAATCTGTTTTATGTGTTTGGCGATGATTTCACGGCGCTCGGAACCGTGATCGCTTTGATGCGGCGCTGAAACACACTGAGCTGCCCGCAACGATTGCCGTCGCGGGAGCCGTTAGCGCAGGCTTTTGCGCAAGTCGTGTTACTGCGAGATCGGCATCGCTTCAACGACGAAGAATCCCGCCAACAGAAACACCGCGACAAACAGCAGTGCGGTAATTACTTTCGTATCTGTAGCCATGGAGCTGGCCTCCTCGTTCTATTGATCGTTCGCAGTGTTAACGGCCTGTGCGCGATATCTTGAAATGCTATTGTTCCGGGATTTGAATTAATCAACGGAACATCGCCATGACTCCCGACGAATTTCGCCAGGCCGGACACGAGCTGATCGAGCTGATCGCGCGCTACCGGGAGGATGTCAGTGCCAGTTCAGTACGAACCAAGTCTCAACCTGGCGATCTTCTGGTCGAGTTGCCTGAGTCGGCACCGCAGCGCGGGCAGGATAGCGACGCCATCATCGCTGATATCGAACAGATGATCATGCCGCGCATGACGCACTGGCAGCACCCATCCTTTTTCGCCTATTTCCCCGCCAACGCTGATCTATCGAGTGTGCTGGGCGATCTCGCGAGCTCTGGCCTTGGCCAATTGGGCCTGAACTGGCAGGCCAGTCCGCCACTGACCGAACTCGAAGACAGGATGTGCGACTGGCTGCGACAGATGCTTGGGCTGTCAGATAGCTGGTCGGGGGTCATCCAGGACACCGCCTCCGGCGCGACGCTGGTGGCACTGTTGTGTGCACGCGAGCGTGCCAGTGACCACGGCCAGACGCGCGATGGCTTGCGCGATCAACCCGAGTTGATGATTTACTCATCGGCCCAGGCCCACAGCTCGGTTGACAAGGCGGCATTGCTTGCGGGGTTTGGTCGCAATCAGGTGCACGCCTGCAAGGTGCTGGCGGACTATTCGGTTGACGCCGCCGACATGCGACGCCAGATCGAGGCGGATATCGCAGCCGGTCGAAAGCCCTGTGCCATTGTCGGCTGCACTGGCACGACCGCGACCACCGCAATGGATGATATCGAGGCGCTCGCCGAGCTCGCCGCCGAGTTCGGCTGTTGGTTGCACGTCGACGGTGCGATGGCCGGCAGCGCGATGATTCTGCCCGAAATGCGTCACCTCTGGAATGGCGTCGAGCGCGCAGACTCTGTGGTGTTCAATCCGCACAAGTGGCTCGGCGCAGTGTTTGACTGCTCGGTCTATCTGATTCGCGATCCACAGCACCTGGTGCGCGTGATGAGCACCAATCCCAGCTACCTGCAAACGGCCGCCGATGGTGACGTAAAAAACTATCGCGATTGGGGTATACCGCTGGGGAGGCGATTTCGCGCCATGAAGCTCTGGTGGTTGATCCGCAGTGAGGGCGTGGAGGGCCTGCAGGCGCGACTGCGCCGCGACCTCGACAACGCGCGTTGGCTGGCCGAACAGGTAGAGGCCGAGCCCGGCTGGCAACTGCTGGCGCCGGTAGTGTTGCAAACCCTGTGCGTGCTGCACACGCCGCCGGATCTTGAGCCGACGGCGCTGAACGATCACACGCAGCGATGGTGCGAGGCAATCAACGCCTCGGGCGATGCGATGCTGACGCCGGCCATGCTGGGTGATCGCTGGATGGTGCGCGTATCGATCGGGTCGCTGGACACCGCGCGGGCTGATGTCGAGGCGTTATGGCAACGAATGTGCGCTGAAGTGAGCAGTTGATAGGATGTTTCTGCCCGATTTCGGGTAGATCAGTGGTAAATTATGCGATTTGATGGTGTCCTGTCGTCATGGATTCGCGGCAATACCCCGATGAGTTGATTGCGCACCTGACAGCGTTGACCGCGCTGTCGGCCTCTGATGTCGAGCGCGTTATCGATGAAATTTTTACCTATTACCGCGAACCCGTCGACGCGTTTGTGGCTCGTCGCCATCTGCAGTTGCAGGCAGAGGGATTGCAGAATGTGCAGATTTTCCGTCGCATTCAAGGCGAACTCTCCCAACTGAGGTTTCCTGCACCGGCACTGAGCGAGCGCCAGATCAGACGCATAATTTACGGCTAGGTGAACGCATCATGTGTGGAATTGTGGGGTATACGGGCGGGCGAGAAGCCGCTCAGGTTTTGTTATCGGGGCTGAAGCGGCTCGAGTATCGGGGTTACGACTCCTCGGGGATAGCACTGATCTCGCGCAAGCGACTGCGCTGCTGGAAAGCGGCCGGCAAGTTGCACGAACTCGAATCGCTGTTGCCAGAGAATCTGCCCGGTCGCTGTGGTATCGGGCACACCCGCTGGGCTACGCACGGCAAGCCATCTAACGAGAACGCCCACCCCCATCTGGACGCCGCGGCCAGTACCGCGATCGTTCACAACGGCATCATCGAGAACGCGGCCATGCTGCGCGAGATGCTGCAGACCAATGGCGTAAGCATGCAGTCCGAGACCGATAGCGAAGTGTTGGCGCATCTGATCGCTGCGGCCGACGGCGATACCCTGCAGCAGCGCGTGCGTCAGTGTCTGGCGCAGGTTCGCGGCGCCTGGGGTGTGGTCGTCGCCAGTACGACCGAGCCCGACACCCTGATCGCGGCCCGCAACGGCAGTCCGGTGATCCTCGGCATTGGCGACGGTGAGATGTTCGTCGCCTCAGACGCCTCGGCACTTGCCCGCTACACGCGCCAGGTTGTGCATCTGGATGATGGCGAGGTGGCGATCATACGCCCGGATGGATTCGAAGTGACCGCGCTCGATGCGAAACCGATGACCAAAACCGCAATCACTATTGAGGCCAATACCGAAGACTACGAGCGCGGCGGTTTTGAGCACTTCATGCGCAAAGAGATTCAGGAGCAGCCGGAAGCGGTGGCACGTACGCTAAGTGGCCGTCTCGACGAGCGATTCAACACCGCACATCTGGGTGGACTTAATCTGACTGCGCGTGAATTGCTCGATATCCGCCGCATCAAGATACTCGGCTGTGGTTCTGCCTACTACGCGGGCATCAGTGGTGCCGGTATGATCGAGACTCTGGCCCGTATTCCAGCCAGCGCAGAGCCGGCCGCCGAATTTCGCTATCGCAACCCGGTAATCGAAAGCGATACGCTCTATATCGTAGTCAGTCAGTCGGGCGAGACTTTCGACACCCTGGCGGCGCTGCGCGAGGTGCAACGAAAAGGGGGGCGAGTGCTCGGTATTGTCAACGCCGTGGGCAGCACGATCGCACGCGAGGTGGATGGTGGTGTGTATATGCACGCGGGGCCGGAAATCTCAGTTGCCTCAACTAAAGTTTATACCTGCATGAATGTGGTCTTTGCACTGCTCGCGCTGCACCTGGGGCGAGTTCGCGATATGTCGCCGCAACAGGGGCGCAAGATGATAGAAGGGCTGCAGGCGCTGCCGCAGTTGATCGAACAGACGCTTGCCGATGACGCGCACATAGCCACTGTTGCGAAGCGTTATGCCAGCTGCGATTCGGCGTTCTTTATCGGTCGCGCAGCGGCCTGGCCGGCGGCGCTGGAGGGTGCGCAGAAACTCAAGGAGATCTCCTATCTGCACGCCGAGGCCTATCCCTCATCCGAACTCAAGCATGGGCCGCTGGCATTGGTGGATGCCAACATGCCGACCGTTGCTATCGTGCCCGACGACGATCTGCTGGAGAAGTCGCTCGCTTCGATCGAAGAGGTCGCGGCGCGCTCAGGGCCCGTGGTCGCGGTGACCAACAGCGATGACTCACGCGTGACAGATCTCGCCGATGACGTACTGCGCACGCCCGGCGCCTGTGCGTTGCTGAGCCCGATACTGTTAGGCATTCCGCTGCAACTTTTCGCCTATCACTGCGCCGTCGCGCGCGGGCTCGACGTCGATCAGCCGCGTAATCTCGCCAAGAGCGTGACAGTCGAATAGCGGTTGTCGCATCGTAGCCGGCTGATTATGATGGGCGAAACACCCCGGAGCCATCATGGGCGATCAACTCGATATCGATGCACTCAGGAAGTTGCAGTGGAAGATTATGGAGAACGTTGCCGCCTCGGCACTGATCCCATTGATGCGAATAGGCGATGAGCTGGGCTTGTTTGCTACGTTGCAGGCAACCGGGCCTGCCACTGCAGAGGTGTTTGCGCAGGCTGCATCGATTGATGCGCGCTACGCGAAAGAGTGGTTGCTTGCGCTGGCTGCGGCGGGCTATGTGTCGATTGACGAGACCGCAGATACGTTTCGTCTGAGTGCCGAACAGGCAGCCGTATGGGCCGATGAGAATAGTCCGGCGCTGATGATCGGTGCCTATGATCTGTTGGCCGGTATGGTGGCCAACGAGGCGGTGGTGAAAGAGGTGTTTCCAACCGGTGCCGGGGTGGCCTATGAGCGTGCCCACCCGTGTATTTTTCAGGGCACCGCGCGTTTTTTCAAACCCTCTTATGCCACCAATCTGATCGCTAAATGGCTGCCTAAAGTTGAAGGCGTTGTCGATAAGCTGCAAAGTGGCGGCCGCTTTGCTGATATCGGCTGCGGCTTTGGCGTATCCACCATGATGATCGCCGAAGCCTTTCCAAACGCAGAGATCACTGGCTTCGACATTCACGCCGAATCGATTGCCTCGGCAGAAAAGCTGGCAGCCCAGGCCGGTTTGTCAGATCGCATTCAATACCATCAGGCAAGCAGTAAAGACTATTCGGGCAGCTACGACGTGCTGGCATTTTTTGATTGTCTGCACGATATGGGAGATCCGCTGGGTGCTGCGCAATATGCCTATGAACATACGCGCGATGGCGGCGTGATTATGCTGATCGAACCCGCCGCTCAGGATCATCCGGCCGACAACATGAATACCATCGGGCAGATGTATTACAGCTTTTCGACCATGGGCTGTGTACCGACGTCCAAATCGCAGGAAGTGGGGCTGGCACTCGGGGCGCAGGCAGGGCCCGCACGCTTGTGTGGCATACTCGAAGAGGCGGGCTATCGCGATGCGGCAGTGGCACATAAAACCGCCACCAATATGGTCATCAGCGCCAGACGATAACGCGCGCTGGAGCGCATTGGCGCGAGCGAAAACAGCAACCCCAGGTAATGACGAAAAAACCCATGAACGTCGCGCTCATCGGCTGCGGTATGGCAGCCGCACCACACGCGAAATCACTGCAGGATCTGGCTGCTGACATCAGTGTGGCCGGAGTCTATTCCCGCACCGCCGAGCGGCGCACAGGCTTTGCACAGGAGTACGGATTTCGCGAGCTGACAGCACTTTCACAGATCACCGAGGATCCCGCCATCGACGCGGCCATCGTGATCACGCCGCCGGATCAGCGTGTGGCGCTGGTAGAGCAACTGGCCGTTGCAGGCAAGCACATACTGATGGAAAAGCCGCTGGAGCGAAGCAGCAGTGCCGCACAGGAAATTGTCGATATCTGTAGTCGCCACAAGGTGTTGCTCGGTGTGGTGTTGCAGCATCGATACCGCATGGCATCGATGCGCTTAGAAGCCATGCTCGAGCGTGGCGTGCTGGGCGAGATTTGTCTCGTTCAGGCAATGGTGCCATGGTGGCGAGATCAGAGTTACTATGATGAACCGGGGCGCGGCAGCTATCAGCGTGATGGTGGCGGTGTGCTGATCAGCCAGGCCATTCATACCCTCGATCTGATGCTGCACCTGTGTGGTCCGGTTGAACAAGTGCAGGCGATGGCGGCAACCACCGCACTGCACCAGATGGAATCAGAAGACTTCGTCACCGCCGGGCTGGTGTTCGAGCAGGGGGCACCGGGCGCCTTGTTGGCAACTACCGCCGGTTTTCCGGGAAGTGCTGAGTCATTAACCATTGGTGCTGCGAATGCCACTGTGCATCTGGCATCCGGTACGCTCAGTGTGCACTGGCGCGACGGCCGCACCGAGCAGTGGGGTGAAGACAGTGGCACTGGTGGTGGTGCCGACCCGATGGCGTTTCCGCACGATTGGCATCGCGATCTGATCGCAGACTTCGCGAACGCCATTGCCGAGCAGCGTCAGCCAGCCGTCAGTGGCGACGATGGTTTGCGCGTACATCGATTGATAGACGCGTTGATCGAGTCGTCGCGCGAAAAACGGGCCGTAGTGGTTTGACACGGCTGAGAATAAACTGACAGGCTAGTGGCTAATGCGTGAATTGAAGGTAGCGGTACTGGGGATCGATCATCGTCATATCTACGGCATGCTGGCTGGCATGCTCGACGCTGGCTGTGTTTGCACTGGCTGGTGGACCGAGGGGCAGCCTGGCACGCTCGACGGCTTTGTCAAACGTTTTCCCGATCTGCCACGCGTCGCCGATCGGGCGCAGTTGCTGGCTGATCCGGCAATTGATCTGGTATTGATCTCGGATATACCCGCACGGCGCGCGGGCCTTGCCATCGAGGCGATGCGGGCCGGCAAGGATGTTATGACCGACAAGCCCGGTTGCACCACGCTGGCTCAGTTGCACGAGCTGCGCGAAGTGGTGGCGCACACCGGTCGCATCTGGTCGATCGATTTTTCCGAACGTTTCGAAGTGCCCTGTGTGGCGCGAGCGGCGAAACTTGTCGCCGAAGGGGCGATCGGTGATGTGGTGCAGACTATGGGTGTCGGGCCGCACCGGCTGAATCTGCCCACACGCCCCGAATGGTTTTTCAAGCGTGATCAATATGGTGGCATTCTGTGCGATATCGCTTCGCACCAAATCGATCAGTTCTTGTATTTCACTCAATCGACCGAGGCGGATATCGTCTCCAGCAGTGTGGGTAACTTTGCCAATCCGCAGTACTCGGAACTTGAAGATTTTGGCGAGATTGTATTGCGCAGCGAATCGGCGCAGGCCTATATTCGCGTCGACTGGTACACGCCTGATGCGCTGCCAAACTGGGGTGATGGTAGGCTGACCATTCTGGGCACACAAGGCACGATAGAACTTCGAAAGTACGTCGACGTCGCCGGCCGCGAGGGCACTGATCATCTGTTTCTCGTCAATGGTGAACGCTGCGAGTACATCGATGCGTCCGCCGAGCCGCTAACCTATTTTTCTAAGCTGGCAGACGATGTTCGCAATCGTACCGAAACGGCGATGTCGCAACGGCATTGCTTTAAGGTGATGGAGCTCGGATTGCAGGCGCAGCAACAGGCACAGCGTCGTGGCAATCTTCTGGATGCAGCGTGAGGCATCGCGTTGCGATTCTCGGCGCGGGTATTGGTGCTCAGCACCTTGCGGGATTTGCGCAATTACCCGATGATTTTCAAGTGCGAGTGATTTGCGATCGCGATCAGGCGCGTGCATCGACAATTGCGCAAGCCGATTCTGGAATCGAGATTCAGACAGATCTTCAAGCGGTGCTGAACAGGGCAGATATCGACATTATCGACATTTGCCTGCCGCCGATGTTGCATGCCCCGGTGGCGTTGCAGGCCATGGCAGCGGGCAAGCACGTAATCTGTGAAAAACCCATGGCGACCAGTGTTGCCGAAGGCGTGCGGATGGAGCGTGCAGCAGCGCAGTTTGGTCGTGTGCTCAATCCAGTGTTTCAGTATCGCTATGGCCACAGTATTACGCAGCTACAGGCGCTGGTCGATGCCGGACTTGCCGGTAAGCCACTGGCGGGCGCTGTCGAAACGCACTGGAACCGCACGGCTGAGTACTACGCCAATCCGTGGCGAGGTAGCTGGGCTGGCGAGTGTGGCGGCGCGATCGTTACCCATGCGATTCACAGTCACGATTTGATCAGTCTGTTCTTTGGTGCGGTGACGCAAGTCAGCGCGATGCTCGATACCAGAGTGAATCCGATTGAAACGGATGACTGTGCTGCCCTGTGTTTTAGGACCGAATCCGGTGCGCTCGTCACTTCATCGGTTACCCTTGGGGCGGCGAGGGACACCTCGCGAATTCGCCTGGTGTTTGATGAGCTCACGGTTGAAAGTGCCCGCGAACCCTACGCACCGGGACAGCGACCCTGGGAATTTCAGGCGCGCGATGCCAGTCGGCAATCACGGGTAAATGAATGTATCGACGCCACTGCTGAACTCGATCCCGGGTTGCAGGGCTATGCCGGACAATTCAGCGCGCTAGCGGCGCACCTGGCAGGAGAGCCGGGTGACCTGGTCACCGCCACAGACGGTGTGCGATCCCTTGAGCTCGTGGCCGCGATTTATCATTCAGCCCAAACCGGCGCGCGCGTGCAACTGCCGCTGGATGCTGGTTTGCCCGTGTGTCAGGACTGGTCAGGGGGGCGAATCGAGGCCGGTAAGCCAGTTTCGTAGTTTGAAAGTTGGGTGTGGCTGCGTTACTCACGCCAGCGCAAATACCGGTTGCGGTTGCGTCACGCCTTTCATGATGTGGTGCCCCAGATCAATGGTCGCGATATCGGTGTTAGCTGCCATCTCTGCCGATAACAGCAGCGGGCGATCGAGTGATTTGGTCAGGCTCTCAAGGCGGGCTGTGCGATTGACCGCCGGCCCCATAACCGTGAAATCGAGGCGATTGGCAGAGCCAACATTGCCATAGATCACATCGCCAAAATGTAGTCCGACCCCAAATCGAATCTGCGGCTGATCGCTCGCGGCTCGCTGCTGATTGATGAGATCAATCTCTTTGAATGATCTGATTGCGGCCGTTATCGCCGATTGACACACCTGTTGTTCGGACAGCCCGTGTTCCATCGGGAACACGATCAACATGGCGTCGCCGATAAAACGCAATATTTCACCACCGCAGGCGACCACACAGGTGGCGATCGTTTCAAAATAACGATTGAGCATGGCCAGAAGTTCGTCGGCAGGCAATGATTCAGTCAGCGGAGTGAAATCGCGTAGATCACTAAACCAGAGTGCCGCCTGTATCGTCTCTCCATCGCCTCGCTTAATGGCGCCTTTCATGATGCGCGCGCCAGTGCGCGGCCCGACATAGGTATTCAGGAGCGTGGTAGCGACCTGGCGCGTCGCGTGAAACTCGATGATTGGTGATACCGCCTTAGTAAGATCGACCAGTGCCCCAACATCCTGCGGCGTAAAGCCATGAGCTGCTGAACTGGTAAAATTCGAAATGTTCAGCGTGCCGTCGCTGAACTGGGTGGGTATGGCGAGATAGTCTGTGCCGCCGAGTCGCGCCTGTTCGTGCAGCAGGCGATGATCGGTATCTGCATGCAGGTGGGTGAGCTTTCGCTGAAACAACTGGCCGGTGCTCAGCACTTTTTCGATCGGGCTGTTTTTGTATTCCGGAGTCGACTCAATGCCGTGGTGACCGATCCAGATGACTGTGGCATTGTCATCCCGGTTCCACGCATAGGCCCATACCGCGATCTGCGGATGAATGGTCCGAAAGCCGATTCTAAATCGCGCAATTGCAAGCCCCTGCTCATTCAATTGCTCGCTGAACGCTGCCACAAAATCCAGTGGATCAGCGATCAGTCTGCCAACGTCGAGCAGCCAGTTTTTTACAGCGTCAA
>CAZYDV010000032.1:0-28277 GCA_964646405.1 uncultured Granulosicoccaceae bacterium
TCATCATCACTCTCTTTAGCTGACTCCGGCTCTAACGCATCCGGGTAGACCGCTGCGATTCGGCCAACTTCAAACGCCTTGTGGTTTTGCTCTACCGCAACTGCGTTCAACTCGATGGCTTTTTGCAATGTTGCCAACGCGATCGGCACAAGCCCTTGCTGCCAGGCATACCCCAACAAGATGACGTTGGCAAAAACAGTGTCGCCAAACAGACGGTCGGCAAGACGATTGGCATCGATACATGGCAGTTGCGCACATCCGGTTGCCTGCTCAATACTGGCGATACGCGCGTCTATCGCAAGGCTCGCATCACGATGGCGAACAATATCGCCGGTTGGCATGGCGGCGGTGTTGACTACCGCTCGCATACCTTTTCGGTAGCTGCGCGACGCCTTCGGGCTGGACGACACAACGATATCGCATCCGATCAGTGCATCGGCAGCGCCATCATCAATCCTGACCTGATGAACCGATTCTGGATCTGCGCCAAGCCGAACATAACTCAACACTGGCCCGAATTTTTGGGCAAAGCCCGTAAAATCCAGTACTGACACACCCTTGCCTTCCAGATGGGCGGCCATTGAAATCAGTGCGGCGACGGTAATCACACCGGTGCCACCGACCCCGGTGATCAACAGATCGTAGGGTTTGTCGAGTTCGGCGATTGACGGTTGTGGCAATGCATACTGGCTGACATCAAAATCAGCCGTCGCCGCCGCGCGCCGTTGCCCTTCAACGGTGATGAAACTGGGGCAAAAGCCATTGAGGCACGAATAGTCCTGATTGCAGGTCGATTGATTGATTCGACGCTTGCTGCCAAATTCAGTATCAACAGGCTCCACACTTAAGCAATTGGATTCGACAGAGCAATCTCCACAGCCCTCGCACACGAGTTCATTGATCACTACTGTTCTGTCTGCTGCGGGCATCTGGCCACGCTTGCGACGGCGTCGCTTCTCGGTGGCGCAAGTTTGCTCATAGATCAGGGCGCTGACGCCGGGCACTTCACGCAGCTCGCGCTGCACGGCATCCATCTCTCGCCGATCGTGTATGGTGACCTCTGCTGGCAAGTCGGCACGATTAAATTTACCGGGCGCATCAGATACCAGTGCAATGCGCTGCACGCCTTCGGCCCTGACTGAGTGTGCAATCGCGTGAACCGACACGGGACCGTCGACCGGCTGGCCACCAGTCATCGCGACGGCATCGTTGTATAGAATCTTGTAGGTGATATTGGCACCGGCAGCGATGGCCTGGCGAATGGCCATCGACCCGGAGTGATACCAGGTGCCCTCGCCCAGATTCTGAAACACGTGGCCATTGCCGGTAAATCGCGACGACGCTGCCCAGTTGACACCCTCGCCTCCCATCTGAATCAGCGACGTGGTCTCGCGATCCATCCAGCTGGCCATAAAATGGCAACCGATTCCGGCCAGCGCCTGCGATCCTTCTGGCACTTTAGTGGAGGTATTGTGCGGACAGCCGGAACAAAAATAAGGGGTACGAGTGGCCCCTTCTACCGATATCGAAATGCGTTCGGGGGCCAGCAAGCGCGCTGCGCGCTCGACAAACCGTTGATCGGGGAACAATCTCGCCAGGCGTTTGGCGACCAGTGGCAACAACAATCGTGGCGACAACTCGCCCACCCACGGCACCAGTACCTCGCCGTGCTCGTCGCGCTTGCCAACCATCAGATCGGGCTTATCGCCGGGCCAGTCATAAAAATATTCCTTGAACTGACTTTCAATAATGGCTCGCTTTTCCTCGATCACCATGACCTCACGCTTGCCGCGAACAAAATCCAGCGCATCGGCGCGCGCCAGCGGCCAGACCATACCGACTTTGTAAATATCGATGCCCAGTTCGCGGCAGACGGTTTCATCGACGCCGACCAGTCGCAGGGCCTCCATCAGATCCAGATGACCCTTGCCGGTAGTGACGATACCGAAGCGGGCGTTGTCAATGCGGTAGATGTGGCGATCGATCGGGTTCGCCTCGGCAAACGCCATGACGGCGTTTTTCTTGTGCACCATCCGTTCTTCAATTTGCGGCCCAGGAAGATCCGGCCATCGATAGTGCAGACCTTCTGCGGGAATGTTGAAGTCCGGGGCGACGAATGAACGATCATCCAGTAGATCAAACGAGGCGGCAGATTCTACCGTTTCGGAAATCGCCTTGAAGCCTACCCACATACCGGAGTAGCGCGACAACGCATAGCCGTACTCACCAAATGCCAGATACTCGGCCACACTGGCAGGATTGAGCGTTGGCATAAACCAGGTCATGAACGCGACGTCTGACTGATGCGGCATTGAAGATGACACACAGCCGTGATCATCGCCGGCCACCACCAGTGCCCCGCCGCGTGGCGATGAACCATAGGCGTTGCCGTGTTTCAGCGCATCACCGGCCCGATCAACCCCCGGCCCCTTGCCGTACCACATCGCAAACACGCCATCGACGGTTCGATCGGGATTGCTCTCGACCTGCTGGCTGCCGAGCACCGCAGTCGCCGCGAGGTCCTCGTTGACGGCGGGCAGGAACTCGATGCCAGCATCTTCAATTCGGGCAGCATTCTTCCATAACTCCAGATCGACGCCACCCAGCGGTGAGCCACGATAGCCGGATACAAAACCGGCAGTATTCAGGCCGGCGGCCCGATCGCGGCGCGCCTGATCCAGAAGAATCCGCACCAGCGCCTGTGTGCCGGTCATGTAGACCCGGCCCGTGCTGCGCTCGTAGCCGTCTGACAATTGATAACCGACTGCCAGCTGTTGTTCTTTGCTCATGTTTTTCACCTCACCGACTAACCGCAGCGCTATGTCGTGGCAAGCGCGGCCTGGGCTAGTGCGCGGCATCTGTGGAGTTCGATGGTTAATTGTAGTTCTGCAGCCGCGGAATACGCCTCCATATCAGTGCGAAATCGAGCTAGAATTGAAAAGAATCAACCAGGAATCGACACATTCTTGAAAGAACAGTTCAAATTGACCCCTCTGGATCGAAACATCCTGCTCGCTTTGCAGGCCGACAGCCGTCTGAGCAATCAGGAGATCGCCGAGCGAACCGCAAGTTCGGCATCGTCAGTCTGGAGACGCATCAAGGCGATGCAGCAGGCCGGTGTGATCAAAGGCTTCAGGCTGGCCGTGGATGCTGAGTTGCTGGGGCTGGCAGAAACGGTGATGTTGCATGTGAGCCTGAACCAACACAGCAAGGCGAGCACGCAGGCCTTCACTGAGCTGATCAACGGTACGCCAGAGGTCATCGAATGCTATGCGGTGGGCGGAGAACACGACTACCAGTTGAAGGTTCTGGCCACCGACATGCGTGCCTACTATCGCTTTTTAGAACAGACGCTCATGAGTCAACCCTATATCGCGAGAACCAACTCGATTGTGATCATGAAGAAGATCAAAGAGACGCAAAACGTGCCGACTGAAATCCTGCCAGACTAATAAAGCATCTGCTGTATGCTGGCCACTTCCATCCACACGTGGCCGAGCACCAAAAGCGCTGCCAATGCCAGCAAGGTACTGATGATGCCGGTGAACTTACCGGCAATCCAGCCCAATGACCCAATGGCAATAATGAACACGACCAGTGCGCAGGTGGCGCTGCTGGTGCCAATGGTTCGAATACGCTGAATGGTCTCAAGCGACGCCGGATCGATCTGTGGCATCGGCGCCAGCTCGATCGTCAGCCGCACATCGACATACAGCGCGACCAGAAACAACAGCGTCGACAGCATCAGTAGCGTCAGGCAAATTCGCGGCATGGTGCGCCGCATGTCGAGCTGCAACACATTGGCGGCGACGGTGAGAGAAAATCCGGCCAGCAAGCCGCTTAGAAACGCAACCTGGCCCGATTGAAGTTCAATGATCTCGCGCATCAGCACCACCTGTTCAATTTTAATGACACGCCTTCACCGAATCGACACTCGACGACACTCAACATGATGCAAACTCTCAAATCGCTAATCGGCTTGGTCAATCCCTATTATACCAGCGCGGGCACACAACCACTCCAGCGCGGACTCCATAAGCGCCCGTTGCATGACACTTACTGCAATCGACCCACCGCTGTATAGTACCGACATGCCAGACCCCGCATTCAGAACTGTAACGGAAGCAGACGCTTCAACCGCCGTCAGCGCTATCTATCGGGAAATAAAAGCCACGATGGGTGTCGCACTGGTCAACCTGATCTGGCGCCATCTGGCGACTGAACCTGCGGTATTGCAGTGGGCGTGGCAGGCGTTGCAGCCACACTATGCCAGCAGTGCCATTCCGCAATTCGCACGCCAGCTTCGCACTGCAACAGACCCGCCCGCTCTCGATCGGCTTGGCGAGCACGAACTGAATGTTGTCAAACGTAAGCCCAATGACCCGACAGTCATCGACGCAGTGTTACACACCTACGAGCGCGGCAATGCACAAAATCTGATTGCCATGTGTTACCTGCAACAATGGCTGGCAGGCGCACCCCAGCGGCCAATATCAGCCCTGCACACCAACCGACTGGCGCAAGTTGACGAGCAGGCAGATCGCGCCGCTACAACCATCCCGCCCCTGCCCGATCCGAACACACTGGATAGCGCACAACAGGACCAGATAGAAGAGATGACCAAATGCTGGGTGCCAACGCCCTATCGCGGCATCACACCCAGTGTGTATCGACATCTGGCACTTTGGCCCGAGGTACTGACGATCTTTCACCATCGTCTATGCCGAACCGACGGGATGAATGAAGCCTTGCTGTACAACGCCACTCAGCAGGCAATAACGCACGCGTACACACTGGCGCAAGGTCTCCATGAATCACAACCACCGACAGAGGATCTGACAAACGCCGAGTCAAAATGGCTCGCGGCAACGCTGGACAGATTCATCAACGGTATGATTGCGCCCGGCGTGATCATTGTGCCGGCCATGCGTGCAATCCTGCCAGTCGCCGGTGACGGATGCAGCTGACGTAACCCATAACGAATATCAGCTATTCCACGTTTCTCCACCAGGGATCGACAGCCGGTACGTCTGTGTGCTCCACCCATTCACCCGGTCGCGGCATGGCCAGTTTGACACCGGCATCGGTGGCGGCAAGCAACACCCGTTCAGCAGGTTCGTCCCAGGCGTGATAGGCGAGATTGAACGTGCCCCAGTGCACTGGCAGCACGACTTTTGCACCGATATCGATGGCGGTTTGCACTGAGTCTTCCGGTGCCATATGCACATCGAGCCAGGCCTGATCAGGCCCATAAGCACCCACCTTGATCACGCCCAAATCAAAGGGGCCATATTCTATGCCGATCCGGGCAAACTGCTTCGACGCGCCCGAATCCCCCGAGTAGAACACCCGGTTCTGCGGCCCGACAATGCTCCACGAATTCCAGGATGTCTCTTTGTAATCGAACGTACCGCGATTGGCATAGTGGCGGGCAGGCGTGGCGATAAATCTGATTCCCTTAACGGTTGCATCTTCATTCCAGTCAAAGCTCTGTATTTGCGCTGGCGCAATCTCCCATTGTTCCAGCAACGGTGCCATGCCCAAGGGTACAAATATCTGTGTACCGGCATCCGCCAATTGGCGAATCGTCGCCTCGTCCATGTGATCGTAGTGATTGTGCGAGATCAGGGCCACGTCGATACCCCGCAGCTCGGCAAGCGGGATCGGTGAGGGATGAAAGCGTCTTGGTCCGGCAAAGCTAAACGGTGAGACGCGTTCAGAGAGCACCGGATCGAGTAACACGCGAATGCCATCGATCTCGATCAGCACCGAGGAGTGACCCAGCCACAAATAGCGAAGGCCCGGCGCCGGGTCATTGTCCAGAACACTGTTTTCAACGGCCACCACCGGGATCTGACCGATTGGTGTGGTCTGCTGGCCATCACCCAGAATCGCAAGCCTGAGATTCTGCACCGTGAACTCCCACGAGCTCTGCCCCTCGGGGTTTACAAATTTGCCGTTCGCATAGTGATCCGCACGCTGCATGCGCGCCAGCTCCTGATCACTGGTGGGCGCGCTTAGCTGCCAGCCCAGGTAGGTTCCAACCAGGGCGAGCAGCAATATACAGGCGACGAGCGCCAGGAGTATTTTTTTGAACACCAGGATTATTCCACGACCTTTCAGGGATGAGACAAAAGCGCGCCACGATGGGACAGACGATTTATCTGTGGCCAGCCTGGTCGCAACGGAAAAACAAACAACGGCGCAAGTAATTTAGCATAGCCGGTTAAACCAAGCCGGAACTATCGATGCCCGTTCACTTCAGCCAAGAGGAATTTGATCAACGCCTGCAACGCACGATCAACGCCATGGTGCAACGGCAACTCGACGGAATCCTTTTGTTTGCACCAGAGAGTCATTACTACCTGAGCGGATACGATACCTTCGGGTTTGCCATGTTTCAGTGCATGGTGGTAAGCAGCGATGGACAAATCCGGCTGCTGACTCGCCTGCCCGACCTGCGCCAGGCGCAGCAAACATCGACATTGGCGGATGAACAGATACAGGTATGGTCTGAACGCGAAGGTGTCAATCCAGCGCAGGATCTGAAACAGATGCTGCAGGCGATGAAGCTCTTCGGCGGCCAGCTCGGTATCGAAACCAGAACCGTCGGTCTGACCGCATACCACGGCACTATGGTTACGCAAGCGCTTCAGGGCAGTTGCACACTGGTCGAGGCATCAGATCTTCTACCCGCACTGCGACGAGACAAGAGCCAACAGGAAATCGCCTACCACCGCCGCGCTGCTGAACTGAGCGACGACGCACTGGACGCAGCCGTGACACATACCGCAGCCGGTGCCTTCGAAGGTGACATTCTCGCCGCCATGCAGGGGGCGGTGTTCAAGGGCGGTGGTGGCTACGCCGGCAATGAGTTCATCATCGGCTCCGGTGACGCCGCATTGTTATGCCGCTATCAGTCTTGTCCACGCCACCTTGATGAAACCGATCAGATGACGCTCGAATGGTCGGGCGCCCGATTTCGCTACCAGGCTGCGATGATGCGTACCCTGGTTGTTGGCAAGGCCAGTGCCCTGCAGAAAAAAATGCACACCGCAGCGGTAGAGGCCTTGATCGCCTGCGAAAACGCGATCGTACCAGGCAGACCTATGGGGGACGTATATGCCGAACACGCAAGAGTATTTGATGACCATGGACTCACACGCGCGCGCATGCAAGCCTGCGGCTATGGCATGGGCGCTGTGTTCAATCCAATCTGGGTCGACTTTCCCATGTTCTATCAAAGCAATCCACTGACCATGAATACAGGCAATGTCTATTTCCTGCATATGATTCTGATGGACAGCGAAGAGAATCTGGCGATGTGCTGGGGACACTCGGTGCTGGTTACCGATAACGGCGCCGAGAGATTGAGTCGATCGCCACTTGATTTGATCGAAATCTAATTTGCACATCAGTGCGACAGTTCGCGGCGAAGTAACAGACAGTGCAAACCCACCCTCAAGGTACGGCTTGATCAAATATTTTGCAATCAGACATTCACAATACATCCTTAACTATCGTATTTTTTTCGCTTAGCGCGACGAAATCCCTTTCCAATCCGGCTACTGAAACGAGGTACTCGTGAGCCGCACTGTTGTACGACCCTCGTACTTACTTTTCGCACCGTTGCTCGAAACATTTCAATTCCAAAAGCGCCCACAGTTCAAGATTTTTTGTGTTCTGTTACACCTGCAAAAAGGTAAAAATCCCGTTCGCATGAGAAACACTCCATAACGGGAAAAATACCATCGTCTGTTGTTTGACTGATCTACAGTAATTTTTGAAAATCCTCACCAATCGAGTGCAAGAGACAACTTCAAGCCAATCGATTACAGGGGTAGCTGGTGCGGGCTTTCCAACGCCTTAGCCATACACCAGGCTGCATGCCATCTAAGTTTTCCAAACAGGTTTACCAACGGTAGTAATCCACAGCATATAACGAAATTTCAATAAGGGATGAAAATGAAAAATCGTCGTACACCATCAACGACCCGGCGAGGTCTGCAATTCGCCTCGCTACTTTCCGTCTGCTTTGTACCCGGCTTTCAAGTCGCGCTCGCCGATCAGAATACCGGCACCGTAGGTGATGACCCTTTCGATTCAACACAAGGTACAACAGTCACCCGTCACAATACCCTGATCGATCCCATCAACGCTTTTAGACAATCCGGGGGCGATCTTGGAATCGCGATCGAGGGCGGACACGCATTCATGGGGCTGGGAACCAGCTTTATTGAGTTCGAAACCGCCAGTGATGTATCCATTGATGGCGTACGGCTGTTTGCGTTCTCCGACGGTGCGGCAACCAACTTTCGACGCTCCTTCAACAACTTCACTTTGCTGGCAGACACTGACGACGACGGTGTGTATGAAACGACTGTTACCGACACCGCCATCAACTCCAACTACGACATGCAAACTGGCAACGTGTCGACCGATACCGCTGATCTGAACGGTTTTGATATCACCTATCTGGATCTGACGTTGATGGCAGCCAGCACGGTGACTTCGCAGAAGTGGCGGCTGGAGACTGTCAGCTCCAGCCCAAGTTCAGGCTCAGAGCCCAGACTGGTTGAACTGGATGCCATCCCTGCAGCCAATCCCGCTCCTGTCATCGATACCTATGCGAGCGGCCTGAATGGCCCTCGCGGTCTGCTGTTCGATAGCGCCGGTAACCTATACGTATCCGTTGCGGTTTCGGGCGGTTTTCAGGTGCTTCAGATTGCGCCGGACGGCACTCAGACGGGTCTGGCCTCACCGCTATTGCCAAACCGAGTGGCGGATCTCGCGTTCGACAACGCAGGCAATCTCTATGTAACACTGCAATCAAGGGCGGTCAGAATTAACAACGACGGTTCCACCACCGATGTCGCCACTGGTATAACTAATGTCAGCGGTATTTCATTTGACGCAAACAACGATATGTACATCAGTACGGCGACGCTGTCTGGCCAGTCGATCTATCGCGTGAGCAGCAGCGATATCTCTGCCATCGATAATCCAGGCTATGATCCCGCGGCAGTTGCTATCGATGTGTTTGCCACTGCCGGCGTGACACCGATCCCGGGCGCCCTGCGAGACCTGTTCTTCGATAGCACGTCTGGATTGCTGCTCGTGTCCAGTCAACAAGCCGGTATCTGGTCTCTGGATCCGGTTACAAGTGCTACTGTGCAGTTAAGTGCGGGTAGTTCACTCGGCGTCACCTCGGACGCTGAAGGCAACGTGTTCTATGCCGGCTTTGCGAGCCAGGCGGTGTTCAAAATCGACGCCAGCGAAGTCACCAATCCAGCCAGAGACATATCGAACGTGACGGTAATCGCAGGCACCGTTGGGGTTGCATCCTCTACTGGTGATGGAGGTCCCGCCACTTCAGCAACATTGGCGCTTCCGGAGTGGATTGCGGTTTCCGGAGCCGATGTCTACGTTGCCGAGCGTGGCCCTGGCAGCGCACCCTCTACAACCAGAATACGGGTCATAGAGGGTGCGGCAGTCGCGCCTCCACCAAACCTGGACGCTGATGAAGATGGCGTCCCCGATGCGACTGACAACTGCTCGGCAGTCTTCAACACCGACCAGGCAGACCTGGACGATGATGGAATAGGTGATGTCTGCGATCCAGACCTGGATGGCGACGGTGTGGACAATAGCGTTGACACCTTCCCGAACGATCCGACTGAAACGGCTGACGCTGATATGGATGGTGTGGGCGACAACAGCGACGCATTCCCGAACGATGCCACCGAAACTGCTGATGCTGATATGGATGGCGTCGGCGACAACAGCGACGCGTTCCCGAACGACCCCGCCGAATCGGCTGATATCGATATGGATGGCGTCGGTGACAATGGCGACAACTGCCCGATCGTACCGAATGGCGACCAGACAGACATCAACGGTGACGGTTTTGGTGACGCCTGCGTCGATCCGAATGCCAATATCGATCCAAGCGCATTCGGCTCAAACCCGATCATCGACGCAGGGGCAAACGTTAGACCCGGTGCACAGTTTGGCGACAACGCCGACATTGGCGCTGATGCGACCATCAGACGCGATGTGAGTGCGGGTGACAACGTCACGGTCGCTGCGAATGCTACGGTTCGAAGAGACGCCACATTGGGGAACGACGTGGAGATTGGTGTCGACGCTGTAGTGGGCACCGGCGCCATCATTGGCAACAACGTTACCGTCGAGGCCAACGCGGTTGTTAAAAGGGATGCTGTTGTTGGTGATCGGGTCACGGTAAGCGAAGGCGCAGTTATCGCAGCAGAAGCCAGCATCGGAGACGATGTCAATATTGGAGAAGGGGCGAAGATCAGACGCGGGGCTACTGTGGGTAACAACGTACAGATTGGCCCAAATGTGATCATCAGACCCGGAGTGGTGATCGAGGACAACGTGCAGATCGGCGTGGATTGTCCCATCGCTACCAGCGAAAACGATCCACCCTGCGTCGTCGTGCGGCAGGGTAGCGTCCTTGCCGGGCAAAACGTGATAGGCACAGATGTGATTCTGCGTCAGGATGTCACCGTGCCCGTTGGATTCTGCGTTGCCAACGGCACAACCGTTGCGCGCAATACCACTGTCGACACCCTCTGCCAGTAAGATCATTTTGATTCCGCCCCCGGGCAATCCGGGGGCAAGCTGGCCACCAGCCAGCGAAGGACTGGATACTCGCCCCGGAAAGTTCCGGGGTTTTTAGATTCGCTAGTTTGCGCTGGAATCGACGACTGCGGCGAATGAGTGTCCGGGCCAGGATACTGCCACCCCAGGGTGATCGGGGTAATCGGGGTGATCGCCGTATGAGGAAACACAGCACACGACGGCAGGCACTAAGCCACATCTTTCCCACTGTGCCGCGTGCCAGACACTACACCCCTCACGACAGGGTTTGGCATGCGAGCTTGACCGTGCCGGGTCGATAGTTGTGCGGGCCTTGAATATACAAAACCGTATCGCGGGCTTTGCGCCTACCTGCAAGTGCGCTGTTGCGACAGTTCGATCCCCGCACTGAATCCCGATAGGTAGGGCACCCAATTGTTGACACCCGATTCACGCAGACTCAACACCTGAATTTTCTGATCGGCGCAATCCCCCTATTCGCGTTACGTCCGAGCAGCCTCATTCACACGCTGTTCACATCTACGTTGAACCGCATCTCACTGCGCCAGCCCTCGGCGCTACACCATACCCATCCGGCACTGTCCGTGCGTATTACCCGTGTTCTCCTGCTTCTCATTTCCGCTAATTGCTGGATCGCACCATGTCAGTTCAAACGTTACTCGCGACCGCCCTGGCCGCTCTGTTGTCTACCAGCGCTCTGGCGACAGAAGCCTGGATGTATTCGGGCAGAATCGGTGGCACATTCGTCTACAACGCCATGAGCGATGCTGATCTCGGTGCGCTGCTGGATGAGCGCGCCGCACAGAACGTCAGTATTCTGGAACTGGACAGTCAACTGTCCTATTACCTGACGGATCAGGAATTTGACGCTGAAGTCGAGTTTCTCGATAAGGCCGCAGAGTTCGCCGAAGCCCGCGGCATGCAGGCGGTGATCTACTATCCCACTTTTGAAGTCCTGACTCGCAACGCGATCGACGACAACGGTGTCATCGCCGAGTCCACCTTTGCCAAAGACAACCCGGACTGGGTACAGCAGGGCATCGATGGCACGCCTAACGTGTTTTACGGTGGGCAGGAAGTGTGGGTGTCACCCGGTGAGGAGAGCGCCTGGTTGTCGCCTAACTCCGGCTACAAAGATTACTTTATTTCTCGCGTCGAAAAACTGGCGGCAACTGATCTGGATGGCGTCTGGCTGGATGTTCCGATCTATCTCGATACAGGCACGCTGTGGACGGGCACTGAACCACCTGCCGCGGCCGACTTTCAGGCATGGACCATCGCCGAAGGATTGAACGGCGGTGCCGGCTACACTGTGCCGTCGGCCTACAGCATGAGCAATCCGGCGTTTCGCGCATGGATCAAATGGCGTCATGTCAATGTCGCCAATTTTTTGAATGACGTGCGCGTGGCCGCACAGGCGATCAACCCGGATTTTGCCGTTATTGTCGAGAATTTCCCGCTCGACTATTTCGACTCTACCGCCTATGGACTCGATGGCTCCTACCTCCCGCTGGAAGACAACTTCTTTCACGTCTGGGAAACGGATAGTGTCTCCAATACCCAGGCGATGAAGTGGTCGACACCAGACGATTTCGAAAACAAACTCGCGATGCTCAAATGGGGCAAGAGCGTGCACAGCAATCAACCGTCGTGGAGTTTTTCCTACGGTTACGAACCGCAGGATGCCAGCCTGACAATGGCCGCTACTGTCGCTACCCAGAACGTGCCGTTCGAGTCGCAAACCCCGACTATGCTAAACACCGTTGACAGCGATTTTCGCCGCAACTGGTTTGGCTATGTAGCCGATCACGAAGAAGACTTGTTGCTGGCCGATCGCGTACCGAACCTCGCTATCTGGTACAGCTCGGCAACCCGCGACTTTCAGGATTACGACCCGAGCGGCAAGTTTGGTTTGTACTCGGTTACCACACCGCCCACCGCCGATGACACTTGGTGGGCCAAGCGCCCGTCCGACAGCGTTGTCACCGCCAAACATCTGGGTAGCTACCGCGGCATGTCCGCGGCGATGATCCGCATGGATATTCCGTACACCATCGTACACGGGCGCGACGACGGACCACTGGCCGACATCGACGATCTCGAGTTACTGATTTTACCCAGCGTGGGCGCGATGTCAGACGCAGATGCTGCGTACATTCGACAGTATGTGCAGAACGGCGGCACGGTGTTGGCCACCGGCGAATTGCCGGGCACCATCGATGAGCGCGGCGACGTCCGAGCACAAAGTATCATCGGCGATATTTTTGCCTTTCCCGGTGCGCCATCTGCGCGGGTGAACCGCTTTGGTGCAGGCCTTGCCATCTATCGCCCCGACATCGACGGCACCACACTCTTCGGTGAACAGCTCGACGCTAACACCGCCGCCAACACGTTAAGCGAAATCGAAAAGCTGGTGCGAATTCACGTTGAAGAACCGTTCACACTCGAAGACGGAGAAGACATTTTCGCCGATCGCGCGATTGTCGATGACAGCAAGCACCTGATGTATCTGGTGAATTACAGTGGCTTGCAACTGCCACTGGTGCAATCGATCAAAACCGTTAAAGTGCACTACCATGCGCCAGCCGGCAAAATGGTCACGAGCGTCACCACCAGTTCACCAGACAGCGGCGGCCAGAACGGTTTCGCGCCTGTCACCCACCGCGGTAACGGTGCCTACACGTTCGAGGTGCCGGTCGATCAATTTGCACTGCTGGAAATTCAGTTAAACGACGCGCCTGCAGTCGACGCGCCCGACTACGCCGGCCCTCAATTCGAAGATCCGGCGCACGCCCAGGCGGCGCAGAATGGTCTTGCGTTTGTACTCGATCATATGCGCAACAGTGCTGCACCCGAACCGAACAAATTCGGCGTTTTCACCAATCTGCTTCACGATGAGACCGCCTCAAACGAAATCTATACCGGTGGTCATAACGTCACTGCCGAACATATGGGTTTATTGTTGCGCAGCAGCGCCTGTATGAACGATCAGGCAACCTATGAAGAAGCATTTCGCTACGTCAACGAGATCATGTACTCGCCACTCTATCACGTGCCGAACTGGTCCATTGAACGCAACAACCAGCGCCCGTTTCAGTTCTACGATGATTTTCGAGGCAACTGGTTTAACGCCAACGCGCCGCTGGATGACCTGCGTCTTATTCACGGCCTGGTCGATGGCTACGAGAACTTTGGTCACGAGGCTGCCAATGAACTGGCCAACTCGATGTTCGAAGGCCTGTACTGGACTTCGGTCAGCGATCGGGATCGCGACGATACATTGCTGTTTCCGGCCTATTCGGGTGGACTGGTGGGATTCGCCTGGGACTGGAGCGAAATTGACGACGCCACCCTTTCCCCGGCGCCTGCAACCGCAACCGGCACGGGATTCCTGGGTACCGATCTGATCCCGGTGGACTACCAGGATCTGGGGGCGGTCGCTCATGCGGCGGCCCGCGATCACCGCTGGGACGAAGTACTGCAATCAATGACACAACTGCTGCTCGATTCAGAGATCACTCTGTCGGGTCTCTACTACAACGGGCATCGTCCCGATGGAAGCTGGACGGGTGATTTCGAATTCCAGGGCTCACGCCCGGGAGAACATTTAAAAGTGATCCAGGTATTGTGGACGGCGATCCATCTGGCGCGCGCTGCAAAATCACCCACCGATGCGTTGACCAGCACACAGAAATCGCTGGCCTTGTCTTCAGCGCAACGCAGTCTGGCGTTTTTCAAGAACTTTTATCAAACCAACAACCGCGTGCCGGAATACCTGAAATTTGATGGCACCGATGTCGAAGAGTGCGTCAATAACCAACCGGCCAATTGTCTGCTGCGCGGCACCGAGAATCTGTTCGGCGGCGAGGCTCGCATCTACGCGCAGATCGCCCGCCTGGCACTGCTATTGGGTGACTCTGCGTACTCAAACCAGATCATCAATGAGAAGATCATCACCGACCTGGTGGACGATCCGGCAGACCCGCGCTTTGGCCTGATTGGTCTTTCCACTACCAGCGCTAACGACGCCGAGGCGTGGAACGTACTCGAATCGGTGTTTTCGATCTGCCTGAACGCAGTCACTCAGGAAGATGGCGGACCACCGGTCTCCAACAACAACGCACCGGTCGCCAACACCGACCGCTTTAGCACCAACGAAGAAACGGCACTGACATTCACCGCTGCCGACCTGCTCGGCAACGATACCGATCCGGACAACGACACACTGATCGTATCGGGACTGGCCAGCCGCAGCAGTAACGGTAACAGCATTGAATTGCAGGCATCCGGTGACTGGCGCTACACACCGAATATCGGCTTCACTGGCTCCGACACCATTTCCTATGCAATCAGTGACGGACTGGGCGGCACCGCCATCGGACAAATCGATATCGAAGTGAATCTGGTGCCCAAGTCAACACACCTGACGGAAACCGTTATCGTCCAGACCGGCGCGTTGAACTTCGGTTCGGTTGAATTTTTAACGACCGACGATGCCGATACCTACGACGTGGACTCCGCAGCTGAAGCCACCGGCAACATCATTGATGTGACGATGACGGGCCGCATCGACGATCGCGACGAAGTGACGCGCCTGATCATGACTTACTCCGGACATTACTCTGTCCCCAATGTGTCGCAGGAAACATTCATGTACAACTTCGCGACAGCCGAGTGGGTCAGTTTCGATACGCGTACCGTCGGTGATCAGTCCGACTCTATCGTGCGCGTCGACATCATTGAAAACGCGCTGGATTTCATCGCATCAGACGGCGAGACGCGAATTCGACTGCGCGCCGTGCAGACTACACAGCCGGCGACACTGTGGGCCAATTCGCTGCAGTGGCGTGCCTATCGCGGCAACCAGCCAACCGGCAACCGGGCGCCGCTGGCAACCAATGTATCGGTCTCTACTCTGCTGAACACTGCCGCCAATGTGCTTTTGCAGGGCAGCGATGACGATGGTGACGCATTGCAGTACAGCATCGACACCAGTAGCACCAACGGCACCGTGAGCGGCACCGCACCCAATCTTGTCTATACCCCGGCTAACGGTTTTACCGGCACTGACACCTTTACCTACACCGTTGCAGATGGTGAACTGACAAGTTCAGCCGCAACCGTGACAATCGCCGTGCTGCAGCCAGGCATCACCAGTAATCTGGCAGCCGCGCTTACCCTCGACGGCAACCTCGATGACTGGGCCGGCTACATGCCATTCGCCGCCGATCCGGACGATGTCAGCGGCGCCGACAATCCACTGGACTGGCGACAGGCCTGGATGGCACACGACGGTGGCTTCTACTACCTCGCCTATAGCAACGACGGACCGGTTAATGTGTCGTGGGGACAAACCATCTACATCGACATCGACGACAACCCCGCCACCGGAGCGCAGTTTGGCCTGCCGATAGGAGCCGACCGGGTGATACAGGGTCGATTCCTCTACAGCTATGCCGGCAGCGGCGACAACTGGGCGTGGGATTTTGTTACTGAAGTGGTCGGCAGTTCCAGTGACGGCAACTTCGAGTATCGCTTCCCTCGCTCTGCCCTGAACAACAGCGAGTTGCTGAATCTGGTTTTTGTTGGCTCCAATGAAGCCTATGGTGGCACCATTGAAGATCTCTATCCGGATTCGCTCTACGACCAATCGGCGACCGACCGTTTCTTCACCTACACCGCCGAGGCACCGTCTAACAGCGCACCGGATGCAGCCGATCAGCAACTGATCACCAATGCCGATGTCAGTGTCGATTTCGACCTTGTCGCCAGCGACGTCGACGGCGATGCATTGACCTACTCGATCCTGACACAACCGCAAAACGGTACGCTGTCAGGTGTTGCACCGCAACTAAGCTATCTGCCCACGGCAAGCTACACCGGCCCTGACAGCTTCACCTTTCGCGTCGATGATGGACTGGTGCAAAGTCGCATTGCGACCGTGTCGATCACCGTTCAATCGGTTGCCGAATCGACAATCCCGCGCAACGTGGTGACGCAAATCGATGTCGACGGCGTACTCACCGAGTGGCAGACCCTGCGCTACTTCGACGATGACCCTGACGATGTCACAGGCGGCGAGAATCCCGTCGACTACCTGCGCGCCGCGATGGCGCACGATGAGCGCTATTTCTATCTCACCTACAGCAACGACGGGCAGGATCTGACTCAACTGCAGGACTGGCTGTTTACGATCTACATCGATACGGATCTCAATCCAGCTACCGGCTATGCCTCGGGCCTTGCGATCGGCGCAGACTACATGCAACAGGCCGGCGCCGTATTCAGCTACGCGGGTACCGGTCCGGACTGGAGCTGGACACCCGTGGTCGCGACCGATCGACAAGCCAGTGGCAGCGATGTGGAAGTGGCGATCGCACGCCAGTCGATCGGCGATCCGTCACAACTGCGGATGGTTTTGATTGGTGACAATCTTTCGATTGGCGGCGGTGTGGAAGACGTCTACCCGGACGGTACCTACAACACGACCGCGGCCGTGCGCTTCCTCGAGTATCAAACCGGTGGCACACCCAGCGTACCGGTGTCCCTGCCCGCCCTTGCGGCAGACGATGTCACGCCGGTGTCCGGTCGCCAGAGCCTGATGGACAATGCCACCGAGCTCACGCGTCAGGCAGATCTCGAATCCAGTATCCGAACCGGTTCCGGTGCTCTGGGGCTGGGCGTACTGACACTACTGGGTGCCGGCGGCGTACTGATTCGCAGACGACGCAGCCAGGCGCGCCGATGATTCGCTGAATCACGTTCCTCGCTAACGCTTCGGGTTACCCCCACAGTCGGATTTCGACACAGAGGTAACCCGACGCGTCAGCGAGGCTAGGTAAAAACACCTCTAACATCGGAAGTCACTACGAGTAACTGCCCGCACGACTCGAACAACTGGATACCGTGGCAAGCACAGTATGACGGGTTAGTGCGGGTGGTGAACCACGTAGGTTGTAACGGGTGTTGCCGGAAGTCGACAGCCACGTAATTACGCATAAACTTCCCCTCTCCCTCGTCATTCCGGATTTGCCGCCGCAAGCCGACGGACAATGGCACCGCGCTCACGTGTCAGGCAGATCTCGGCACACCGATACGCCAACGACGCGGCCATGCGCACCGATGATTCGCTGAATCACGTTCCTCGCTAACGCTTCGGGTTACCCCCACAGTCGGATTTCGACACAGAGGTAACCCGACGCGTCAGCGAGGCCCTTCCTGATCATTCCGGCTTGCTCCGGAAACCAGCTGTGTTACTCGCCCTGACAAACCCGCCTCGCCTCGCCACCCGCCCCATCAATACGTCCTTCCCGCCAACTAAGCGCAGTAAAGTCGTGCGCCCATCCCGCTGCGCACCATTATCTGCATTTGCCGAATACTGATTCCGCTCCAGGCGCATTGTCTCCCGACCCGGTTAACGCCACAATCCACACAGGCCCGCTCATGATCACGGCACGCACTGCGATGGCAAAAACCCTTATCTACTACGCCCACCCTGGTCAGCAATTCAGCCGGGCCAACTCTGCGATGGCTACCGCGGCACGCCTGCTTCCGGGTATCACTTTCGTTGACCTGTATGCAGACTATCCGCGACACGATATCGACGTACCAAAAGAGCAACAGCGATTGATTGAGCACGATGTGATCGTGTTTCAATTCCCGCTCTACTGGTACTCCACGCCCAGTCTTCTGAAGGAGTGGCAGGATCTGGTGCTGCAACACGGTTTTGCCTATGGCCACCAGGGTGACAAGCTGGCCGGCAAGACGCTGCAGCTTGCGATCACGGCCGGTGGCACACAGGAGGCGTACGCGACTGACGGATATCAGCACTATCCGCTGCGCACCTTTCTGGCTCCGCTCGAGCAAACCGCACGACTGTGCAAAATGCGATTCGCCACCCCCTATGTGTTGTATCAGGCACTGGCCACAGATTCAGACCACGACATCACTGAACACGTTACCGGCTACCTCAGACTGATAGATGCAATCACCAACAACCGATACGACTTTGCCGCAAGCACACATCGGGAAGTCGTCACTCACCATGACCTTCAGTCGGCAGGAGCAGCCTGAGCCATGACTGAATTTCTACTCCTCGCGTTTGTATTTCTCGTCTCTGGCGTGATCGCTGTGCCGATCGCGTCGCGATTCGGTCTGGGCTCGGTGCTGGGCTATCTGATCGCCGGTATCGTCATCAGCCCGTTGCTGCACGCCCTCAACGTAGACGTCATATCGATTCAGCACTTTGCCGAATTTGGCGTGGTGATGATGCTGTTTCTGGTCGGGCTGGAGCTTGAGCCTGCGATGCTGTGGGCTATGCGTACAAAGCTACTCGGGCTCGGTGGCCTGCAGGTTGGCGTTACCAGCGCACTGGTCATGCTGGTGGCCATGGCATTCGGTCAGCCGTGGACAATCGCGCTGGCGATCGGCCTGGTACTCGCGCTCTCCTCAACCGCTATCGTGCTGCAAACACTCAATGAAAAAGGCCTGATGAAATCCGATGGTGGCCAGGCGAGCTTTTCGGTGTTGTTGTTTCAGGACATCGCCGTAATCCCGATGCTCGCATTCATTCCACTGCTCGCATTACCGGAGCTGATGGACGTTACGACAGAATCCGCCGCTCACGGCGCCATGCAGGATGATAATCACGGTCTGAATCTAAACCTTGTCGCCGGTTTGCAGGGCTGGCAGGCCGCATTGGTAACCGCCGCTGCAATCGCTGCAGTTATTCTCGGTGGTACCTATCTGACACGGCCGATCTTTCGCTTCATCGCCATGGCCGGACTGCGCGAATTGTTTGTCGCCACTGCGCTGTTGTTTGTCATCGGCATTGCACTTTTGATGATGGTCGTCGGCTTGTCGCCAGCGCTGGGTACCTTTCTGGCAGGCGTGGTACTGGCGAACAGCGAGTATCGTCACGAGCTGGAATCAGACATCGATCCTTTTCGCGGCCTGTTGCTGGGGCTGTTCTTTATTACCGTGGGCGCCGGTATCAATTTCGCGCTGTTGTTTGGACACTTCGGCATCATCATTGGCATGACACTCGGGCTGATTGCCGTGAAGTTCGCCGTGCTGTGGGCAATGGGACGCTTGTTCAAACTACAGGGCAGCAATCAATGGCTATTTTCATTAAGCCTTGCGCAGGCCGGTGAATTCGGCTTCGTACTGCTGAGTTTCACGGTCGCTAATCACGTGATTCCAAAACCAATCGCGGATCAGCTGTTACTGGTTATCGCACTATCCATGTTGCTGACGCCTGCCCTGTTCATCATCTATGAAAAACTGATCGTGCCGAAATTTTCAATCGCCAGCGATCAGCCACCCGATGATGTCGACGAAGACGGCGATATCATTATCGCCGGACACGGTCGTTTCGGTGGCGTGGTGAATCGAATGCTGCGCGCAGCCGGGTACTCGACAACCGTACTCGACTACAGCGCATCACACCTGGAAGTACTGCGCTCATTCGGCTTCAAAATCTTCTACGGCGATGCCACGCGCGCCGATCTGCTGCACGCGGCAGGTATAGAGCAGGCGAAACTGATCGTTATTGCGATCGACAACCGCGAACAGATCAACACACTGGTAAAATACGTGCGCAAGCACCATCCTGCGTTGCCGATTATTGCGCGTGCGGTTGACCGCCAACACGTACACGAGCTCTATGCAGCAGGCTGCCACCACATCATACGCGAGACGTTTGATTCCAGTGTCAGAACCGGCAGAACCGCATTCGAGTTGATGGGAATCCACCCGTTTCAGGCTGAGTTACTGGCGCGTAAATTCACCGAAGACGATCGCCACATCTTAAGGGCGATGGCTGAAGTCTACGATCCAAACATACCCAATCACCAAAACGCAGCCTATGTTGAAAAAGCGAAAGGGATGATGGAAAAACACGAGGCAGAGATTTTTGGCAAAGAGCGGATTTACTCGGCCAGCAGCGATTCGGGCTGGGTGCCGCCGGGACAGCCGGATGTCGAGGCGATAAAGGCCGATCATCTGGCAGGCAGCTAACCGAGATCAATTCCGCGGCTGTTGCTCCCAAACAGGAGAATCACCAATTTTCTCAACCAGAAAATCAATAAATACCCGCACCTTTGCAGACACGACATTCGCCTTCGGGTAGACCAGCCAGATCGCAGACTGATCAATTACCGTGTAGTCCGGCAACACGCGCACCAATGATCCCGTTTGCAATTCACTGTGTACACTCCACACTGAGCTCATGCCAATGCCAACGCCGGATTTTGCCGCAATTCGCAGACTGGCGCCGTCATCGCAGACCACGCGCGAACCCGTAGCCGATGGCGGAAACGTATAGCTGCCACCCGACCCAATTGCACTGAGTTCACGTGGTCTCGAGTCCATGAATAACAATAGCCGGTGGCTTTGCAGGTCATCAGGCTCCAGCGGCGTTCCATATCGGCTTAGATAGTCGGGTGATGCACAAAGTATTCGGTTGTCGTCTGCGAGTTTACGGACACGCAGGCTGCTGTCTTCAATCGCGAAGTTGCGCAATGCGAGATCAAAGCCACGCTCGACCAAATTCACTGGCAGATCGGACAGTTTCAGTTCGATGTTGATGCCCGGGTAGCGTTCCAGAAATTCGGTCAACTGCGGTACCACATAGAGTTGCGCAAACGTACTGGTTGCGGCGAATTTCAATGTGCCTGTAATTTCTTCATTGCCCTCACCCAGCATGGCCAGTGCCGCATCTTCCTGCGCAAGCATCTCGCGCGCGTAGGGAAGAAATTCCAATCCCTTTTGCGACAGGGCGACTTTTCGCGTCGAGCGATGCAACAGGTCGGCGCCGATCTCGGTCTCGAGCTTTGACAAGCGCGCACTAGAAGTGGCCGGTGCCAGGCCCAGTTCGCGCCCGGCAGCGCTGATGTTGAGCATATCCGCCGCCATGACGAAGAGCCGGAGCGCTTCTGTATCCATTTTGATTATGTCCGAATGTCGAAAACTGATTCACCGGGCAAGGCATTTTAACGCGAAACGCAAACACACAGACTACCGGCAGGCGTCTGACAACCCGGGTACACAACATTCCGGTCGGCTGGCGCTATTCACCCATCACCGGACACAACCATGAGATATCAGCTAGCTGGAGTGCGACTGTCGGCACCGACCAGCGGATTGTAACGACGGGAACAGCAGGCCCCGTCGGGGGCCTGAAAATGTGAACCTCAAAGCACCTGGATCACGGCATCCGCAGTACAGATCTGCGCCACATTGGCCATCGCAAAATCAATCGATGCCCGATGCCAGTCCGCATTCATCGTAGAGCAGGCATCCTCGGGCACGATCATTCGAAACCCTTTGTCAGCCCCGGTGCGGGCTGTATGCTCGACACTCATGTTGGTCCAGGCGCCGCAATTGATGATGGTGTCGATACCGGCATGGCGGAGATAACTCTCCAGCCGCGAGGTCTCCCACGCACTCATCGACATTTTCTCGACCACCAGGTCGCCGGCCTGAGGCTCCAGACCAGCGGCAGGCTGTACGCCCCAGGTACCGCGCACCAGCGCATTTTCGCCTTTAAGGCCCTGAAACAATGGCGCATGCTGCGCCAGCAGCGGGTGCCCCGGCTCACAGACCATCCACACGTGAATGATGGTGACACCTTTTGCGCGACAGGCATCGGCCAGTCGCTTCGCGTTGGCGACGACATTCTGCTCTTTAGCGTGTTGCGGTGAACCGGAAGAGGCGAATGCGCCACCATCAATGATCACGTCATTTTGCAGATCCTGCAGTATCAGCGCCGTGCGCTGTGGCACGATATCGACCTGCCCTGCCACAACCGATGGTGCTGCCGCCGCTGGCTGATCGCCGGCCGCCACACCCGCCGCGGCAGTTCCTGATTCGGGCTTTGCATACATAAAGGGTTCGATGCGACCCTGCGCCTTTGTGCGGACCTCATAAACAGACGTACAGGCACAGACGAACAACGTCTCCCAGTCATCCCCACCCCAGTGCAGATTGGCCGCCATCTCGGGCATCGAGATCTCGCCCAGTTTGATACCCTCGAAACTGTAGACCCAAAGACCACCCGGGGCGGTCACATACACGTTGCCGTTGCGATCGGCCTTCATGCCGTCAGGCACACCGGGCCTGGCACTCTCTTTGATACCAGATGCAAAGATTCGCCCATTGACCAGACGCCCGTCGTCGGCGACGTCGAAAATGCGGATGTTTGCCTGCTCGGTATCGTTGACCCACATCCAGCGCTCACACGGGCTGAAACACAGACCGTTGGGCTGGGTGAAGAGGTATCGATCGCTGACCAGTTGAGGTGGATCGCCGGGACGATGTCCGGATGGCAGGCGATAAACGCCCTGAAACCCCTGCTCCGTCGGACGCTTGACGCCAAAGTGATCCATGCGCCCGAAGGTCGGGTCGGTAAAGTAGATGCTGCCATCCTTGCCAACGATAATGTCGTTCGGCGAGTTCAGCTCGCGACCATCAAAATGGGAGCACAGTACCTCCCGTGTGCCATCGCGACGAAAACGTACCACGGATGAAGTCGAGTGCTCGCAGACGAGCAGATTCAGCTCGGCATCGTAGGTCATGCCGTTGCCCTTGTTTGACGGGCGCAGCACTTCGGTCACCTGCCCCGCCTGCCACTTACGGCGCACATCGCCGGGCATATCCGAAAACAGCAGATGCTTCTCTAGCGGGTGCCACAATGGTCCCTCGGTAAAGATAAAACCATTGCCTAGCTGCCGAACCGGTGCATGCTCGTCGATCAGTTCGGCAAAGCGTGGATCGACAGCCTGGTGACTCATGCCGGAAACCAGTTTCTGGCCGGCAGGGTCTCGGTCATTGGACCCGGCACAGTCATACCCAACCGCCCTACTACCCGCTGGTTTTCGATCATCGCAGGGCGGTCATGAATCGGCAGCAGGAATTTATAGTTGTTCAGCAGCTTTTTGATGGCACCTTTTTCAGCGCGTTTGGAGCCAGAATGGTTGCCAGTGGTGCGCGGCTCCATTTCATTGTTGGTCATCACGTGATTGACGATCTGATCATTAAAATCGTAAATCACATCACCGCAAATGCAGGCGAGTCCCTCAGCGGTCTCGACCATGACATTCATCGAGCCCTCGGTATGTGCGCCGGCCGCCTCGCACCACACGCCGGGTATGATTTCCTCGGCGCCGGTAATTTCCAGATCGAGAAAACGCATGGCTTCAGGTTCGTAGATGCGCTCGACCAAATGCATGATGTCGGGCTTGGGGTACTGCGGATACATGATGCCGGAGACGGAGAATTCCATTTCCCGTCGATTGATCACGACAGTGGTATTCATGGGAAAAAGATCATCCTTGCCCGCGTGATCGATATGCAGGTGGGTGTGCAGAATGTAGCGAATATCACCAGGCTTCAAACCGTGGCGGGCGAGCTGGTTCTCGATCATGTTGTCGTGCATCTGCAACCCGCGCATGCCCAGACTCTCCATGATCGCATTGTCGCGATAACCGGTATCGACCACTATCGGATAGGTGCCCCCGAGAATCAGAAAACCATACACCGGTACCCGGCGCGCCCGGCCACACTCGTGGCCCAGTACGAGAAAGCTCGTTTCAAGCTCGATATCGCCGTAGTCGAGAATATGAATGGTGAGGGCCATGGGATTCGCTCCATTACGGTAGTGAGGATGAGTGTGCGGGGCGTGCCGCGTTGGTTGATGGTTGCAGTAGGGATCATGCGGCTCTGGCCAGACGCAATACGCTGGAACAGATTGCCTCGACTGAACTTGCGTCATCGAGACGATCGAGCCATGGCAGCACACTGGCAAGCGCTGCCGTTTCGGGCTGGTAACCTTCGCTTCCTGCCAGTGGCGACAACCAGACCAGTCGCCAGGCGGTACGCGAGAGTCTGCGCACCGCATCGATCATTATCGCGGGGTCATCGCGTTCCAGTCCGTCCGACAGCACTAATACCGTCGCACCGCGCGCATAGCCTGCGTAGCGTGGCACCGCCAACAGCGCCTGCATGGCATCGCCTATTCGCGTGCCGCCGTCGTAGTCAGCCACCAGTTCGGATACTCGCTGCAGAGCAGCCGTTTGATCTTTGAGCTTAAGTGCTGCGGTCACGCGTGTGAGACGAGTGCCAAGCGTGAAGCATTCGAAACGCTCAGCCACGTTTGCCAGTGCGTGGGCAAAACGCATCAGTGCGGAACTGTTTTGTGTCATAGACCCGGAGACATCCACCAGCAACAGAATTCGACGCTGCTGCTGTCTGCGTCGACGCTGTGGCAGATACAGCACCTCGCCGTCGCGGCGCACGGCCTCGCGCAGGGTCTTGCGCATGTCCAGGCTGTCGCCACGGCGCGCCGACTGGCGGCGATAAGTGCGTCTGCGCGGCAACGCGTGGGCTGCTTCGTTTGAAAATCGGGTCAGAGCCGCGTCATCAAGACTTTCAACATTTCGTTGAGTCAGGCGTTCGTCGGTGCTCGCCTCGGGGCCGGCCTCAAGCTCTTCTGCGGCCAGTTCTATCTGTGCCTCTCCACCGCTTGGCTCGTGTGCCTCGATGTCGTCATCATCATCACCGGAGACTGCAGCGGCAATCGTGCGGTCATGAAAAAAAAGTTCGAACAGCGCATTGAAATCAGCCAGCCGATCCGGGGTGATCGCAAACAGTGCGCGCGCGGCGCGGTAGATGTCATCAATGCTGTTTGGTCCCAGCATACCGATCGCCGCGATCCAGTCGATCGTCTGATCCGGTGACACGGCAAATCCGTGTTCCCGCAACAAGGAGGCAAAGTCGACGAACGGCTGTGTCGCGCGCGGCAGAGTCACGCGACTTCACCCGGCAGAAAGGCCGCCAACCTTGGCTGCAGGTAGGCGATGTCGTCCTGATCCTTTAACGCCACCCCGATCGCGCGCAGGAAGGCGTCAGGCCAGCGTGCACCCTGAGTGTTCAGCAGAGTTGCGGCCTGTGCCCACTCGACCGTCTCTGACACCCCGGGGGGCTTGGCCAGGGGCTCGGCGCGCAACAAGGCAACGGAGGCGACGACCGCATCGGCCGTGCCACGAGCAACACCACTGGCACGCGCCATGACGATCTCGGCTTCAAGCGTTGCATCCGGATAGTCGATCCAGTGGTAGACGCAGCGACGGCGCAGCGCTTCGTGCAGATCGCGGGTGCGGTTTGAGGTCAGCGCCACCACCGGTGCCTGACTCGCTCTGACTGTGCCCGTCTCGGGAATAGACAAAGTGAAGTCGCTGAGAAATTCCAGTAGAAAAGCCTCGAATTCCTGATCGGCGCGATCGATCTCATCGATCAGTAACACGGTGGATTCAGGTGCGCGTAATGCTGCGAGCAATGGCCGTTCGAGCAGAAATTCATCTGAATGGATATTGATGTAGTCATCGCCTGCCTGGCGAATGGCGAGCATCTGCCGCGGGTAGTTCCACTCGTACAATGCGGCGGCAGAATCGATGCCTTCGTAGCACTGCAACCGAATCACATTGCGCGACAACACCGCACCGAGCGCCTTGGCGGCCTCGGTCTTACCGACGCCGGGCGCCCCTTCGAGTAACAGGGGTTTGCCCAACGCCAGCGCCAGATAAGTGGCCGTGGCGAGTTCGTCGCTGGCAATATACTGCGCACCGCCCAGCGCTGCACGCAGCGCCTCGGGCGAGTCGATGCCGGCGATTGATGGCGACACTTGCATCAGCGGCGTGCCTGAGGTCTTGCGCCGCCGTTGGCGCGTAGTCCGCGAAGCACTTTTTCAGGCGTGATCGGCAGACTGTCGCAGCGCACGCCCACCGCGTTGTAGACTGCATTCGCAATCGCAGGAATCACCGGGTTGGCGCACATCTCCCCCGGCCCCTTGCCACCAAACGGCGCATCCTCGGCCGGTCGCTCAAGCACAGCGATATGATGTGGCACAATTTCCCCGGGGCCCGGCATCAAATAGTGATTAAAATCCTCTGGACCGTGTTCGCGTTGCGGATAGTAGGGCTCTGTCGTCTCGTACAGCGCGTGGCTGACGCCCATCCAGGCGCCGCCAATCAATTGTTGCTCAACGAGCTTGGGGTTCAGTGCGCGACCGACCTCATAGGCAGAGTTGATTTGTGTAACTTCGATTTCACCGGTTTCATCATCGACGGTCAGATCGACGATCAAAGCGGCATGCGCAAAACATGATACTGGCGACATCTCGCCGGTATTCGGATTAGCCTCTGAGGGCGGAATCAGAAATATGCCACGACCGGACAGGGTGCGCCCCTGTTTGAACTGCGCGGCGATCGCCGTATCAGCAATGGTGATCGACCGTGATGGCGCCCCCTTCACATGAATGTTGCCTTGCCCATCGGTGTCGAGATCAGCCGCGTTGACTTCAAGCTCTTCCGAGGCGGCTTCCAGCATCGCGCGACGCGCCTCGGTGGCGGCGCGAATCACCGCATTGCCGACCCGGTGGGTACCGCGGGAGGCAAAACTTCCCATGCAGTGTGGGCCGGTATCGCTGTCGGCGGTATCGACATAGACATCGGCAACTGGCACGCCCAGTGTTTCAGCCGCGATCTGGCGAGTCACCGATTTCATCCCCTGACCCAGATCAATCGATGACAACGACACCATAAATTTGCCATCTGGCGTGGAGTGCACCAGGGCCTGACTTGGATCACCGCCCAGGTTCATGCCAATCGGGTAATTGATTGACGCAAAGCCACGTCCGTTACACAGCGCCATATCAACGCCTCCGGGTGCCGGAAATAAATCGCGACACGGATTTTTTAGTTTTCGATTTCGCGCCGGTGTTGCCACTGGCTGCCGGCGGTACTGGCGCCGCCGCAGCAGGCGGTGGTGCAGTTGGTGGAGGACTGGTTGCCGATGGCGCAGCGGGCGGTGCTGGTACTGGCACAGATGCGGCAAGCGGCGGTGCCGACACGGTGCTGGCTGCAGGGGGAGTCGGCTGAGTTGGCACCGCAGGCGACGGTCTGGACGCAACAGGGGGCACAGCCATAGACGCCACAGCCGGAAGCGGCGTTGCAACCGCGGGTACCGGTGAGGTCGGTACCACTGGAGACGTGCCGGTATTTGCGTTTCGACCCGGCTCCGGGATCATCTCCAGATCCTGCGCCTCGACTGCCGGGGTATCGGCACCGCGGGTGCCAGCGGCGACACGACCGGGCGCGCTGTTGCCAGGCCCGGGCTCCAGCGGCAGGCTCTGCCGACGCCGTTCACCAATTTTGCCTACCTGGTCGATGACCGTCTCGGGAATCTCGGCACGCCAACCCTCGCCACCGCCGAGCTTGCTGGAAGCTGCAGCGGACTGTGATGAAAGGGGCCATTGTGCTTTTTCAGCGGCTACCTGGCAGCATTCGATCAAGGCGCAGTTTTTCGCGTTGCGGCGATGCACTTTGATATCGCCATCGCGATAGGCATTCAGGATGCGCAACTCTATTGGATCGAGGCCGGTTGCCTCGGCGACGCGATCCATCTGACATTCAATTGAATAGTCGACACCGGTAATACCAAAACCGCGCATTGCAGTGGCAGGTGTGCGATTGGTAAATACGCAATAGACATTCGCGGCGACATTCGGAATGGTATAGGGGCCAGGCAAATGCCCCACACACTTGACGATCGCATAGCTCGACAAACGCGTATAAGCGCCGGCATCGAAAAAGCCGGTG
>CAZYDV010000033.1:0-27632 GCA_964646405.1 uncultured Granulosicoccaceae bacterium
GCCGACAGGGTTAGCAGTAGTGTTGCAATGGCAACGGGCGCTGCGAAGTATCTAGTTTTGATCATACGAGATAGCCAGTCTGGTCATAACAGGTCTGAGTGTGCAACAGATTGCCGTGTGCGTACACGGTGTCCGTCGCCAATATCGAGAAACTGAGTATCCGATTCCGGCTCCGGGCGGAACATCTCCGGCCAGTTGCCTGGGTCGGATAATCCGGCACTTTTTAGTGCATCGAAATCCAACGGTTTGCCGGGATCAGGGTGCGGCACGGCCGCCAGTAGGGACCGTGTGTAGGGGTGCAGAGGATTGGCAAAAAGCTGATCGCGGCTCGCCATCTCGACGATATTGCCACGACACATCACGGCGATGCGATCGGCGATGTAGTGGACGACCCCCAGATTGTGCGATATGAACAGGTAGGTCAGTCCCAGTTCCTGTTGCAGGTCTTTGAGTAAATTCAGGATCTGCGCCTGGATCGAGACATCCAGTGCCGAGACGGGTTCATCGCAAATCAGCAATTTCGGTTTCAGGGCGAGCGCTCTGGCGATGCCGATGCGCTGGCGCTGACCACCAGAAAAACTGTGCGGATAACGGCTTAAATACCGCGGGTCGAGACCGACCAGACGAATCAGTGACTGCGCCCACTCGCGCTGATGGTCGTCATCGCCGATACCGTGAATGATCAATGGCTCGCGCAGGATATCGAAGATCGTCATGCGGGGGTTCAGCGAGCTGAAGGGATCCTGAAATACCAGCTGCATGCGTTGTCGGAAGTCGATCAACGCTTGCCCGTCGAGTGCCAGCAGGTCGATCTTCTCGCCCTCTGCGCTGTGGTAGTGGATCGAACCTTTGTCCGGTGCAGTGGCGAGCATCAGCATTTTGCTTAGCGTGGTTTTCCCGCAACCGCTTTCACCCACGAGTCCGAATGAGTCCCCGCGATTGATGCGGAACGAGACATCGTCCACTGCGACCACTCGATTCGTCGCACCGATGCCAAACAGGCCGGTCTTGCGAATGCCAAACGATTTGCCCAGCCCTTCGACGACGAGATGGGGCTCGCCGATCAACGGTGTGGTATCCGAGTCTGCGTCGAGCATGCCGTCGATGGTGTAATTCGCCTCGCGCACCGGCGTCAACCGTTCATCCGGCGCCATGTCAAACCGGGGAACCGAGTTGAGCAGTGCCTTCAGATAGGGGTGACCCGGATTGCCGAAGATGGTATCGACCGGTCCACTCTCGGTGATCTTGCCGTGGTACATCACCACGACCCGGTCCGCGACATTGGCGACGACGCCGAGGTCGTGGGTAATGATCAGCACCGCCATGTTCAGCGCCGATTGGAGTTCGTTGATCAGTTGAAGGATGCGCGCCTGAACGGTTACATCCAGCGCCGTCGTCGGTTCATCGGCGATCAGCAGTGCCGGGTGGCAGACCATGGCCATCGCGATCATCGCCCGTTGGCGCAAGCCACCTGATAGCTCGAAGGGATACATTTTCATCGCGCGTTCGGGATGTGGAAAACCCACTTGCTGGAGCATTGCCCGCGTCGCATCCATGCCCTCGCTGTGAGAGAACGGTCGATGCAGAAACAGCGCCTCGCTAATTTGATCGCCTATCGTATGAACCGGTGACAACGACGTCATCGGCTCCTGGAATATGATCGAGATGCTGCCACCGCGAATCGCGCGCATGGCGGCGGAATCGCGATCGAGCCCTGCGATGTCGACAACGCTGTCATCCTGTTGCGGGTCGGCAAACAGAATCGAGCCCTGACTGATCGACGCAATTTTTGGCAGAATGCCGAGTATTGCCTGTGCAGTCACCGATTTGCCCGACCCCGATTCTCCCACCAGCGCGACTGTCTCGCCTCTGGATATCGAGAAATTGATATCTTTGACAGCCCGAACCACACCGCCGTGGATATTGAAATCGACTGACAGGTTCTCGACCTGCAGCAATGGATTGTCAGGATTGGGATGACTGATGGAACTGGCCTCGAATGGTCACTTCGATGATGCTGTCAGGAGTTCGCAGGCGCAGAATACACCAGACACAGGTTGCGGTTAAGTCAGCGTGACCAGTTCCTCGGAACTGGTCGGGTGAATCGCGACCGTGTCATCGAAATCGCGCTTGCGGGCGCCCATGTTCAGTGCGACGGCGAAACCCTGAAGCATTTCGTCCACCCCCATACCGATCATGTGCACGCCAACAACGCGTTCGTCTTCACCCTCGACGACGAGCTTCATTGCCGTCTTTTGCGGGTGCGGTGTGAAGGCGTGGTACATGGGGGTGAACTTGGTGCGATAGACGTTGACCGAGTCACCATAGGCTTCGCGCGCCTCGGCCTCGGTCAGGCCAACGCTTCCAATCGGTGGATGGCTGAACACCACTGAGGCGATGTTTTCATAGCGCAGTTTTCGATCTGCCATGCCACCGTAGAGTCGATCGGAGAGCCGTCGGCCAGCCGCAATTGCCACCGGAGTCAATTGCGCGCGACCGGTGACGTCACCGATTGCGAAGATGTTCGACACATTGGTGGCCTGCCATTCGTCGGTCGGAATATAGCCCGCAGCGTCGGTCTTTACACCGGCCTGTTGCAGTCCCAGATCCGCTGTTAACGGCGTGCGGCCAATCGCCCAGATCAGTTCGGAAAATCCGCTGAGTGTTTCGCCTTTCAGCGTTTCAATGTCGATGTTGCCTGCGCTGCCCTTCAAGGCGGCGATTTCAGTATGGTTGACGATGGTCAGGCCATCTTCCTGCATGGCCTCGGTCAGGGTGGACGAGAGGATTTCGTCAAACTCCCGAAGAAAGTGCTCGCGGCGAATGATCAGGGTGACGTCGCTGCCCAGTGTGTGCAACATGCCGGCAAGCTCTACCGCAATGTAACCCGCGCCGACAATGGCAACCTTCTTTGGCAGGCTTTTCATTTCAAAGAAACCATCCGAAGTCATGCCAAGCTCGGCGCCGGGGATGGCGGGCACGGTCGGCTCGCCGCCCGGTGCCAGCAAAATGCGTTCGGCGGTGTATTGCTTACCGTTCACGTCGATCGTGTTGGCATCCAGCAGTCGCCCGAGGCCGGTCAGAATATCGATCGAGTCTTTGCCCAGGTTGGTCTCGTAGATGCCGTTCAGGCGCTGGATGTATTGTTCGCGCCGGGCGACAAACCCAGGCCAGTCGAATGGCGTGTGGGTGACCTGGAAACCGTAGCCGGATGCGTTCGCCATGGTGTGCACGGTGTCAGCCACATGCCACATGATTTTCTTTGGCACGCAACCGCGATTCACGCAGGTGCCGCCGAGTCGGTCGAATTCCACAACCGCGGCTTTCGCACCGTGTTTGGCAGCGCGTCGGGCACACGCGATGCCGCCGCTGCCACCGCCGATTGCGATCAGGTCGTACTGGTATGTCATGCGCGGTTTCGGATCTCAAGTGGGGGTCGCGAAAAAGGGTTCGCGATCATCAGTTGCAGTGTAGCGTTCACATCTGCCGGGCGCCAGTTGCAGCGTTTTTCGCATCGTTTCAACTATGAAACGAGGTCGGGAGAGGATGTACAATACGGCCTGCCCCTCTACAGTTGATAGATGCTCACCGTGATAACAGAGAAGCTCGGTCATTATGCGCGACTGACCCGGGCCGACAAGCCCATTGGCGCTCTGCTACTGCTCTGGCCTATGCTGTGGGCACTCTGGATTGCCGCCACCGGGCAGCCTGATCTGAAGGTTTTGCTGGTGTTTCTGGCCGGCACGTTCCTGATGCGCTCGGCCGGCTGTGCGATTAATGATTACGCTGATCGTGATTTTGATGGTGCGGTGGCGCGTACCCACAACCGCCCCATTGTCAGCGGTGATGTATCCCCGCATGAAGCGCTTTTGGTGGCCGCTGGTCTGGCATTGATATCGTTTGCACTTGTTTTGACGATGAACCGACTGACGGTGCTAATGTCCGTGGTGGGTTTGGCGCTGGCAGCGGTCTATCCCTTCACCAAACGACTGTTTCACGGTCCCCAACTGGTATTGGGTTTGGCATTCGGATGGGCGGTGCCGATGGCGTGGGCTGCGCAGACGAATCAGCTGAGTGCCTTAGCTTGGCTGATCTACCTGATTGCGATTCTCTGGGCCATCGCCTACGACACCATCTATGCCATGGTAGATCGAGACGACGACCTGAAAATAGGCATCAAGTCGACGGCGATACTCTTCGGCAGGCACGACGTAGCCATCGTCATGGCTGTGCTTGCTGTGGTGCTCGGCTTGCTCGCGTGGTTGGGGTATCTGGTCGGTATGGGCTGGGTGTTTGCCACTGGCTGGGTGGTCGCCGTCGCGATTGCAGGTATGCAGTATTTGTTGATTCGCGGTCGAGTACCGGCCGATTGCTTCCGCGCGTTTCACCTCAACAATCACCTGGGCCTTGCGATATTTATTGGCGTTGCACTCGACTATTTCCTCTAGCTCGAACTATTCATGAAGGGACGAGAAATCGTCGGTTTCATGAACAATCCGGACTAGCGGACCTCCCCCGCACGGTGCAGGTCGATCAAGCGCCACAAGACAAAGTGATATGCAGAAGCTGCTCAATCAACTGATCGAATATACAGCCGCCGCCCTCGGGGGCGATGATCTGTCTGCCGAACAGACCGGCGAGCTCGAGGCGTCGCTAAGCTCGCTGGTACTGGCGCGAACCGCGTTTGTGAAACGAAGCTTACGCGAGCAATCGGCAGTGCCCCTGCAGGTCGTTGTGGTTGGTCCCACTCAGGTTGGCAAGAGCAGTCTGGTGAATGGTTTACTGGGCAGTGACGTCGCGGGTGCCAGTGCGCGGGCCAGCCACACAGTGCACTGCAGTGGCTACGCGACGGGCCTGGGTGACGATGCCTGGGAACGCTGGGCAGAGCGGATTTTTACCGGCATGAATCGTCGCGCTGTGGAACATCTGGATCGACAGTTCACCGGTGAGTATGCAATCGAGACCGTCGCCCGCGCCGATAATCTGCCGCCTTGCATTGTCTGGGATACGCCGGACTTCGATTCGCATTTGTCTTTTCGTTATCGACTGGCAGTGTTGCGGGCAGCGGCGCTGGCAGATCTTGTCGTCTTCGTGGTCAGCCCCGAGAAGTACGCCGATCGAAGTGTCTGGAGCATGCTCGATCACCTGCACGCGTTGGGTCAGCGGGTCTGCCTGGTGATGAACAAAACACCGCCATCGGTGCGGGCCGAGCTCGGCCAGTCTCTGCAGGATAAATACAGCTCTCGGCTGGCGGCCGAAGCGCCCGATATCGGATTTATTGATCAGTTTGAACAGATCGACGACATGCCTGATTCAGCAGACATTGCCCGGCTGCGTGATCAGATCGCCCATTCGCTGGAATCAACCAGCCAGGATGCGCCCGACAAGCTCGCAGGCTTCATGCGCACGCACTGGTCTGCCTGGACCGGATCGGCAGTGCTTGAACGTGAGTCGGCGCAGCAGTGGTCGGCGATGGTTGAACAGGCCTGCGAATCCTTTAAGCGCGATTATCAACAGGAATACCTGGAGCACGCGCGCAAGGATGAAACACTGCAACTGGCGCTGGCTGAGCTTTTGGTCCTCCTGGAGGTACCGGGAATCGCGCAGCCGCTCACGCGTTTGCGGGGCATTGTTACCTGGCCGGTACGACAGTTGATGTCGCAGGTAGAGTCGCGCCGTGACACCACCGACACCCGCGATAAAGACACGAGCGAGGAGAGTCGGTTGCTCACGCAAATGGGCGATCAGGTTGTCACCGCGCTCGCCTCATCGCTGGTGTCACAGGTCGCAAACGAGTCTCAGGCTGACTGGTGGCGCGATGTATCGCAACGATTTGGTGACCAGCGAGACAGCATCCAGAGTCAGTATCAGATGGCTGTCGATCAGTATCAGCAAGAGTTACAGGAGGAAATACGGCAGGTTGCCCGTGGGCTATATAAGCAACTTCAGCAACAACCGGCGACACTCAACAGCTTGCGGGCAGCGCGTGTATCGGCCGATGCGGCTGCGGTGGTGCTGGCAGTAAAATCCGGCGGACTGGGGCTTGCTGATCTTGTGATAGCGCCGGCGATGTTATCTCTTACCACCATGTTGACCGAGGGTGCGCTAGGCAAATACATGGAGAAAGTGCAGGCCGATCTCAAAGCGCATCAGCTCTCGCAGGTCATGTCGACCATGCGTAATCAACTGCAAAAACCGCTCGACGCACTGGCTGTTCAGTCAGATTCAGTGTGGGCAGATATTGATCACGAGGCACTCGCCGGGGCGTACGCCACATTGGAACGCGCAGATGTCTGAACAAGATGTAAGAGCCCTGATCGGTGATACCGGGCAGTGGCTTGCTGACCTGGCTGGCCGTGGCTGGGCCGGTGAGGGATTTAACACCGCGGCTGTATCCGCAAATCCTGAGCCCGCGCTTTTCGGTGAATCGGATCCGCCGCTGGTCGTCGGTTTGTTTGGCGGTACGGGCGTGGGCAAGAGTTCACTGTTGAATCGGCTCGCGGGTGGCGATATTGCTCGTACCGGGGTGATCCGGCCGACGTCCATGGAGATCACCGCCTACCTGCATGAGCGAACTCAATTGGCGGCGCTGCCGAAAGACTTCCCGGCCGAGAGTTTTTCGCAGGCTCGACATCGTCGTGAAGATCTATCGAATGTGGTTTGGGTCGACATGCCCGATTTTGACAGCGACGAGACGCAGAACCGCGAGCAAGTGTTGCAATGGTTGCCGCACATCGACCTGCTGGTTTATGTCGTCACCCCGGAGCGTTACCGCGATGCCGAAGGCTGGAAGCTGTTGCTGCAGGAGGGTTATCGCCATGCCTGGTTGTTTGTGATGAACCAGTGGGACAGGGCAGATCCGGTGCAGCTTGAAGACTTCACTTCACTGTTGACCAGCAACGGGTTTCAGCAACCGCGAGTGTTTCGCACGATTTGTGCGGGTGGCGAGTCCGTGCAGGATGATTTCACTGAGCTTACCCGGCTGGTCAGTGGTCTGGCGCAAAGAAAGATCATCGAGCAGTTGAGTAATCGGGGCTGGTTGAGCCGATTGTTGGAACAGCGGGCACAGGTGCAGCGCCTGGCCGGGACGCTTGCGTGTGATGCGCCTGATACGGCAGTCTCGCTCTGGCGGGAGCGCTGGTCTGCATTTGTCGATGAGGCAATCGACAACCAGCGTTTGGAAGTCAGTGCATTTGCGCAACAATTTGTGCCTGCCGCAGAGGAGAACATGCTCAAACGGCTGATGAGCTCCTCCGCGGATCAGAGCTTGCACGCGTCGCGGATTGCAGCACGCAGCCAGGTTGAGGATTTGTGGGATCAGTGGGGGCGCAAGAGGCTGCAGAGTACGCTCGATCGTTTTGCCTCCGATTTCACCCTGCACGGTCTTGTTGTTGGTCCACTGGTCGCGTTGCTCAGTGAGCTTCCGGCTCAGGCTGAGCAGATCGTCACTGACAATCTGCGCACCCGCCTCAAGCGAACGGTTCAGAACCCCGGGCCGCAATGGCGACGCTCGATTCACGCGTTGTGTCGTCGCCTGCAGCTGATCCTGCCACTGCTTGCGCTCACCTGGGCCGGTTGGCGTGTGATCGACGGTTTTATCACTGCTGCGGACGACCCCAATGCCTACGTCGGGTTCGCCTTGTTGTCCAATGCGCTAATGCTGGCAGGATTGGGTTGGCTATTGGCCTGGCTGGCAACGATCGCCACCAGGCCCGCCATCAGCCAATGGGTCACGCATGATCTGCTAAGTCAAATGCGCGAGGATCTGACTCGCATTGGCCATGAGCAGGAAGCGGGGATAACAGAGCTTGTCGAGCAGCGGCGTGAGATAGTTCGGCAACTGGGTCATTTTGACGTGCAAACGCGCGACTTGTTTGAGCGCGCCAGACTACTTGAAGATGACGAGCTCAGCCGACTGCTGCTGCCGCACCCATCCAGTGTCGTTGCCGAGCCGTGAGTGGCAAACCTTAACCATTACCAAGCGGTAGATTTTGTTGGCGCGCTGATAGCAGGCGCCCGGCTACGGGGTTCGAGCGATGGCGAACAGAGACAAGCGGCTGGCGCCGGCACGACGCAGCTGTGCTGCCACCGCACGCGCCGTGGCACCGGTAGTGACGACATCATCGACAATCCCGATGTGTTGTCCCGGTACGCGAATATGAGCCCGAAACGCCCCGACCAGGTTTTCTGCGCGTTGGCTGGCGTTGAGCTGAGTTTGTGCCGGCATGTCTTTTAAGCGGCTTACCGCGTTGTCAAGTACTGGCAGCGACAGGCTGCTGGAGAGCTGCTGGGCGAGCAATTCGGCCTGGTTAAACCCCCTGCTGGATAAGCGCTTAGGATGCATTGGCACTGCAATCAATGCTTGCGGAAGAGACCGGTTGCGCGCGGCTCTTGCCACCAGCTGGCCCGCGATGCTGGCAAATTTCAGATCGCCCGAAAACTTCAACCGCCTGACCATATAGTCGATCGGTGGACGATAGAGATAGGGTACGATCGCGCTTGAGAAGCGTTGTTTTCTCGCGATGCATTGCCCACATAGGATGATAGTTTCTGAGCTGTCGAGCGGTAGCGCGCAAGCCTCGCAACAGTGATCGTTTCGCGGCAGCATCTTTAGACAATCGGAACACAAGTCCATGCCGGTGATTGCGGCCGCATCACAGAGTGCGCAACTGGCCGGAATTAACAGATTGTTGAGTATTTGAAACAACTAAAACACCAAATATAGTCAATTTTGCTCATCGAGCGAAGGGGGCTGAATGGTTACAAAACGCCGAGAATACGTGCTCTGCGGGGTTTTTTTCTTGTTTCCCTGTTCCAAACTTGTGTTAACATTGCGATCAGCCGTGTATGCTTTATGAAAAACTTGCACTCGCCTGGATGAGGGTTGGGAACAAGGTGGACGTAGAGACAGAAGGCCGCATGCTGTAGTTGAGTGGGGGGGATTCCAAACACAACTCGTGTGGCAGCAAAGTGTAAGCAGCGTCTTGTATGTGGCGTGTGTCTTTGCAAGCGTGGTCGGTGCCAATAAATATAGGGTTAGGCGAAATGCGCCGCCCACAACTTTTAACTAGATGCAATTGCAAATCGGAGTGATTCAATGCAAATAAAACTCCTGTCTGTCGCTGTTACTGCTGCACTGCTTACTGGCTGTGGCACTTTCACTGGTACTGTGGAAGAGCCGATTGAAGCCACTGCGGGTTATGTGGCTACAGGCGACGGCAACGTTGTGCTTTCCGCAGCCGGTGACTGTATGCACAGCTCAGGGTGGGCTGAAGGTAACCAAATCCCTGTGTGCGAGGGAATCGAGGATGCTGACGCTGCGTCAGAGAAAGAAGAAGAGAAGACTGAAGAGGCTCCTGCAGCCCCACCGCCTCCTCCGCCACCACCGCCGCCCGCACCTGCTCCACAGCCCGCTGCAACTGAAGAACCCGCCAAGGTCGAGCGAGTTGTTCTCAGCGGTCGTGCTCTGTTCCCGTACGATTCATCTCAACTGTCGCCGCAGGGCGAGCAAGAGATGGATACCCTCATCGATAAGCTCACCTCCTATCAGGACATCGAGCTGATTGACGTGGTCGGTCATGCGGACAGCCGTGGTTCACTCGAGTACAACCAGGCACTGTCAGAGCGTCGCGCCGAGACCGTCAAAGGCAAGCTTGAGGGGTCATTCCCGCAGGTGCCGATCTCTGCATCTGGGCTGGGCGAGACTGCTCCGGTCGCATCGAACGAAACCGAAGAAGGCCGACGTCAAAACCGTCGCGTAGAGATTCGGGTTGAGGCTATAACCGCCAACTAGTTCAGCGCGTATCCAAGTGGTATCAGAGCGGCGGCCTTCGGGTCGCCGTTTTTGTGTGTGTTACACCTCGCCGCGCTCCGCCAGGGAGGTTTGGTATCCATCGCCTACGATGATGTGATCCAACACTCTTACATCGATCACCGATAGCAACTTGGTCAGTTTCCTGGTGATATCTATGTCTGCCTGGCTGGGTTCGGCTATACCGCTGGGGTGATTGTGGGCCAGCACGACGGCAGCGGCATTGGTGCGCATGGCTGCCTTGACTACCTCTCTGGGGTGGACGGTGGCACTGTCGATGGTTCCGCTGAAAAGTTCTTCGTAGACAATGACCCGGTGTCGATTGTCGAGAAACAGGCAGGCGAATATTTCGTTTTGCCGCTGGCGCATGTTGAGTGCGATGTAGTTTTTAACAGCATCTGGCGATTCCATGAACTCTCGCTCTGTCGAGCGCTGGAACTGGTATCGTTTGGCCATTTCCAGTACGGCGCACAGTTGGCTGTAGGTGGCGCTGCCAAGACCTTTGGTGGCGCAAAATGCGGTTTCGTCGGCGCTGAGTAAACTCACAAGGCCATTGTGCTGATCGAGAATGTCACGCGAAATCTCGATGGCGCTCTTGCCCGGGATGCCCGTGCGAATGAATATTGCCAGCAATTCTGCATCGGTGAGGGAGTTGGCGCCGTACTTCAGTAACTTCTCGCGTGGACGCTCATCACGCGGTAAATCTGTTATTGCCATGGACGTCATTCTGGTTGAACCTATGGCCGCTCGGTGTGGCCAAAGTCACAAAAACCGATATCCGGATAATCGCACCAAAGCATGTGCGCGTGCCCGTCTCTTGCAACCTGATCTGCACCTCTACATACACGACGGAATTTCATCTGGCCCATGAAGCTTGCGAACAGGAAAATTTTGCTTGGTGTATGCGGAGGTGTCGCAGCCTACAAGGCGCCGGACATAGTCCGCCGTTTGCAGGATCGAGGCGCTAAGGTACGTGTGGTCATGACGCGCAGTGCCTGCGAATTTGTGCGTCCCCTGACCTTTCAGGCGGTTTCCGGTGAGGAGGTTCTGGTCGAGTTACTCGACGAGCGTGCCGAGGCTGCGATGGGCCATATCGAGCTTGCCCGTTGGGCCGATCTGGTTTTAATCGCCCCGGCTACCGCCAACACGATGGCGAAGATCGCAGCCGGTATCGCCGACGATTTACTGACCACACTGGTTCTGGCAACCAGGGCTCCCCTGCTGGTTGCACCGTCCATGAACAACGCCATGTGGGAGAACCAGGCGACACAATCTGCATTGCGAACCCTGGTCGATCGCTCCGCACAGATATTGGGTCCTGCCTCCGGTGCTCAGGCTTGTGGTGAGTACGGCCCAGGCCGGATGCTCGAACCCACAGAAATAGCCGAGCGCTGCGAACAGCAGCTTCCGGTCAAACCGCTGTTTCAGCGGCCGGTAAAGATTGTCATCACCGCTGGTCCTACGCGAGAGGACATCGATCCAGTTCGATTCATCAGCAATCACAGCAGCGGGAAAATGGGCTATGCGCTGGCGGCTGCTGCATTGCGGGTCGGTGCGCAGGTAGCGCTGGTGTCGGGGCCGGTGCGGTTGGATGCGCCGGCAGGCGCGCAACTGCTAAGTGTCGGCAGTGCGCGGCAAATGCACGAGGCGGTCATGGGCAGCATTGATGATGCCGATATTTTTATCGCCGTTGCTGCAGTGGCGGACTATCGTGTTGTCGATCAGAGTGACCACAAGATAAAAAAGACAGAATCGCGAATGTCACTGCAACTGGAGCGCAATCCCGATATCCTGGCCGATGTCGCCTCCGCAGCACACAAGCCATTCTGTGTGGGATTTGCGGCGGAGACCCAGCAGGTAGAGCACTATGCCCGAGATAAACTTAAGCGCAAGAATCTCGATATGATCGTCGCCAATCGGGTCGGAGTGGCTGACGGCGGTTTTAACAGCGATAACAACGCGGTAGAAGTCTTCTGGGATGGTGGCAGCAAGGGCTACGGATCGCGGAGTAAATCTGATCTCGCGATCGAGCTTATGGTCTTGATTGCAGATCGATTCGCCCAAGGAGAACGGTCTTGAAGCGACGAATTCAGCTCCGGATTCTGGATCAGCGGCTGGGTGAGTCGATCCCGCTACCCGAGTATGCAACAGCGGGGTCAGGTGGGCTTGATCTGCGCGCCTGTGTGGACACCGCACTCGAGCTGAAACCCGCTGCCGTCGAACTGATACCGACGGGTTTGTCTCTCTATATTGCCGATCCGGATCTTGCGGCCATCATTTTGCCGCGCTCTGGTCTGGGCCACAAACACGGTATCGTACTGGGTAACCTGGTCGGATTGATTGATTCGGATTATCAGGGCCAACTGTTCGTATCGTGCTGGAATCGCTCGGGCGAGGTCTTTCCGATTAATCCAGGCGATCGTATTGCCCAATTGGTGATTGTGCCGGTGGTGCAGGCCGAATTCGAATTGGTGGACAATTTTGCCGAAACGGAGCGGGCGGCGGGTGGATTCGGGTCGACTGGTGTCGAATAGCTGGTTGGTGTCATCGACCGCCGATACTCCCCGCGCTGTGATTCTGAGGCATAGGAAGTAAAATATTGCGCTGGCGGACTTTGTGCTAGACAACGTGCTCGGCCGTCTGAGATGGCCCATCGGTACACACGTCACGAACAACATTACCGGGTTATAAGCGAATGACTGTAGATGCTTCGATTTTCCGTGCCTATGACATCCGAGGTGTCGTCAGCACAGCACTGACACCAGCAGTGGTCGAACAGATTGGCCGCTCTTTCGGCAGCGAAAGTCTGGCGCGAGGCCAGAATCGCGTGGTGGTGGCGCGCGATGGCCGTTTGTCCGGGCCCGATTTGATTGAAGCGCTTGGCAAGGGTATTCGTAGCAGCGGTTGCGATGTCATCAATATTGGTATGGTCCCGACGCCGGTGCTGTACTTTGCAACCTATCACCTTGAGACCGGTACCGGCATCATGGTGACTGGTAGCCATAACCCGCCCGAGTACAACGGTCTGAAGATGATGATCGGCGGCGATACGCTGTTTGGCGATGGTATTCAGTTGCTTTACCAGCGAATTGTCGACGGGGATCTGGCTACCGGCAGTGGTGCCTACGAAGAGCGCGATATCATGGACGACTACGTCGCGCGCGTGGTGGGAGACATCAAGGTGTCACGACCGATGCGCATTGCCACCGACTGTGGCAACGGTGTGGCCGGTGTCATCGCCGCGTCTCTGTTCAGGCAGCTCGGCTGTGAGGTACACGAATTGTTTTCCGAAGTCGACGGCAACTTCCCCAACCATCACCCCGATCCAGCGAAAGTCGAAAACCTTCAGGATGTCGCCAATCTGGTCGAGAAGGAAGGGCTTGAACTGGGTTTGGCGTTTGACGGCGACGGCGACCGGGTAGGGGTAATCGATGATCGCGGACAGATTATCTGGCCTGACCGGCAGATGATTCTTTACTCACGCGACATCCTGGATCGCAATCCGGGCGCGCACATCATCTACGACGTCAAGTGTTCGCGACTGCTTCCGGCGGCTATTGAAGAGGCCGGTGGCGTGGCGGAGATGTACAAGACGGGCCATTCATTTGTGAAAACGCGTATCAAGGAAACGGGCGCGGCACTCGGCGGCGAAATGAGTGGACATATTTTCTTCAAAGAGCGCTGGTACGGCTTTGACGATGCGCTCTATTCCGCTGCGCGTCTGCTGGAGATACTGTCGCGTGATAGTCGCAAGGTCAGTGAAATATTTGGCGAAATTCCCAACAGCGTGAATACCCCGGAACTTGGTGTGAAATTCGAAGAGGGCGAACATCACCGATTCATGCAGTCATTTATTGACACAGCGGATTTCGGATCTGCCAAAATTACTACCATCGACGGACTGCGAGCAGATTTCGAACAGGGTTGGGGTCTGGTCAGAGCATCGAATACCACACCGTCTCTTGTAATCCGTTTTGAAGCTGATACACAATCTGCGCTCGAGGAGATTCAGGGCAAATTTCGCAGTGCGATGCTCGGCGTCAAATCAGATATAGAACTGCCTTTCTAGTATTGCCCGCGGCTTCAGACAGCTCCGGGCAACATTCCGGAGCTACCCCTTGGATCGCACCGCAGCACAGCAAACCGCATTTATTCTCAACGAGGCGCTGCCCTACATTCAGCGCTATGCGGGCAAGACCATCGTCGTCAAATACGGCGGTAACGCGATGGTCGATGAGCAACTCAAACAATCCTTTGCGCGCAACATCACCCTGATGAAACAGGTCGGCATTCACCCTGTGGTAGTGCATGGGGGAGGGCCGCAAATCGGACGTCTGTTGAATCAGCTTGGCAAGGAGAGCCGGTTTATCCAGGGCATGCGCGTCACCGACTCCGAAACCATGGATGTGGTGGAAATGGTGCTCGGCGCGCAGGTAAACAAGAGTATTGTCAGTCTGCTCAATCAGGTCGGTGCCCGCGCGGTGGGTCTGACCGGTAAGGACGGCACATTGATTCGATCTCGTGCGCTGCAACTGCACCGCGATGACAACAGTGACGACCACAACCTGGACCTTGGACAGGTGGGCGAGGTCGATTCAGTCAATGCGGAGATTTTAGAGACACTGAAAAGCGGTGGCTTCACCCCGGTGATTGCACCGGTAGGGGTTGGCGAGAAAGGCGAGAGCTACAATATCAACGCCGACCTTGTGGCCAGCGCCATCGCCTCAGTGTTGCGGGCCGAAAAACTGCTGCTGCTGACCGACACGGCGGGCATACTCGATGCGCAGGGCACTTTGCTGACGGGTCTTGATCCGCAGCGAATAAAGTCGCTGGTTGATGAAGGGACGATTCACGGCGGTATGTTGCCCAAGGTCGACTGCGCCATGCAGGCACTTGCCAGCGGTGTTAACACGGCCACGATTATCGATGGCAGGGTAGAAAATGCGGTGCTACTGGAGCTATTCACCGATACCGGGGTCGGTACACAGATTACCGCAGCTCCGTCAGCAGGGTAGCGGGCCTCAGTTCCCGTAGCTTGCTGAGGTTGTGGCCAACTCGCGGTAACGTTCCAGATCGGATCCAAATTTCTGAGAGACTTTTCGTCGCTCGTTGAGCTTGGATCTGATCAGCGCGTTGGTGCTGTTGATGCCGCGCGTGATCGCTACTTTGTCTGAATCCAGTGTCGCGCTGGGTGGCAGGCCGTTCTGAGCGCGTTTCTCGATTTTTGATTCAATTGTCGCCAGTCGAGTGTTCAGAATAACGAGCTGATCGTGCATGCGCGTAATCATCCCGTCGATCAGTCCCAGGCGCTTGTCACGGGTACGCAAGAGGTCGGCCTCGGTCGGGAAGGCGTCGGTCAGCGCTTTGTCGCGCTGCTTTATCTTCGCTAGCTGGGCTCTCTCAGCATCCAGTTGTTTCTGCTCTTCTCTGCCGGGAATACGCTTGACCGTAACGCCCTGCGAATTCAACACCTGGGTGGAGTCGTCGTGGTTGGATGGGGGTGGGACATCCTGATACGACACGTTACCCTGCTCGTCTACCCACTTGTAGAGCCGCGCATCCGCCGGAGTCGAGAGTACGGCCAGCACGGCGATGCACAGGATAGGTAACGCAACATGTCCGGCGTGCAAGCGGTCCATTCCGAGCCTCTTCTGAACATCGCTAATTGTTTTGAACATCGAAGTCGTATTCACGCTGATCGGCCTGGATTTTCGGCAAGGGTGTGTCACTGGCGAGTATCTGCAAACAACGGGGCTGCAACATATATAGCGGGTGATCCAGCGCTTTATTGAGAGAGCGTATTGAAACTGAAGATTATTTTTGTTTTGTAATTTAATCCGCCGCGCAATCGTCGGGACTGTGAAGCAATCGGCCTGTCGCTGTGCGACCATCCGCTGATGAGGGTAATCACACTAAATTGCAACGGAATCCGATCTGCTGCCCGCAAGGGCTTTTTCGACTGGCTGCCTGAGCAGCAGGCAGACGTCATCTGCCTGCAGGAAACCAAGGCACAGGCTGAACAACTGGCGGACGAGCTCTTTCACCCGGCAGGATTCCATCGCTACACCCACGACGCTGAGCGGCGTGGCTATAGCGGTACAGCACTTTATTGTCGCCTCAAGCCCAAACGGGTAATTGTAGGCCTGGGTGACGAGCTGATCGACCGTGAGGGCAGATATCTTGAGGCGGTCTACGACAATATCTCGGTTGTGTCACTGTACATGCCGTCAGGATCGTCCGGCGATGAACGGCAGGCGTTTAAAATTCGCATGATGGACCTGATGATGCCGCTGTTGAAACGGCTAAAAAAAAGAGGCCGTCAGTACCTGCTTTGCGGCGACTGGAACATTGCTCACACAGAGGCTGATATTCGCAACTGGCGTGGCAATCGCAAGAACTCGGGATTTCTGCCGGAGGAGCGAGAATGGCTGACGGATTTGTTTTCCAATGTAGGCTACGTCGATACGTTTCGCACCCTGACGCAAGCCGAACACGAATACACCTGGTGGTCGAACCGGGGTCAGGCGTGGGCGAATAATACCGGATGGCGCATCGACTACCAGATAGCCACCGCCGGGCTGGGCAAAAAGGTGACGGCAACCAGTATCTACCGCGATCAGCGTTTCTCGGACCATGCCCCTTTTTGTGTTGACTATGATTTTGACATTAACGCCTGAGTCTCACCGGTTTCGCGCCACAACGGCAATGGTTCGACGCACGAATTGCAGGTACCGATGAGCGAGCTCGCCCTGGCCCGTGTCCTTGATCGCAGGGTGCTGGTGATGTGCCTGCTCGGCTTTTCCGCCGGACTACCGATACTGCTGATCTTTTCGACGCTGTCGCTGTGGTTGAGTGAGGCAGGGGTGAGCCGTTCTGCGGTCACGTTTTTCAGTTGGGCGGCGCTGGGCTATTCCTTCAAGTTTGTGTGGGCACCGTTGGTCGATAAATTACCGCTTCCGGTACTCAGTGGCTGGCTGGGCCGGCGCCGTAGCTGGATGCTGCTGGCTCAGCTGGCCGTGGCACTTGCGATCGTGCTGATGGCGACAACGAATCCGGCGCACAACCTGACAGCAATGGCGGTTGCAGCCGTGTTACTGGGTTTCTCGTCAGCCACTCAGGATATTGTTATCGATGCCTATCGCATCGAGATTGCCGATGTGGATCTGCAAGCTCTGCTGTCTTCTTCTTATGTGGCGGGCTATCGAATAGGGATGATCGCAGCCGGTGCCGGCAGTTTGTATCTTGCCGATTCGCTTGGCAGCACCGCCGAGGCTTATTCCTACAGCGCATGGAGAGATACCTATCTGATCATGGCCGCTCTCATGGGCGTCGGCATGTGCACGACTTTGGCAATTGCCGAGCCGCGTGCTCGAGATGCTGACGTCTACCCATACCAACCAGCGGAGTATCTGCGCCTGACGCTGTTGTTTCTCATTGCCATAGCAGCATTCGTCCTGATGTTTCGCTTCTGGCCGGTAGTGGCAGAGAAAATCGATATCGAGGGGCCCGTGATGAGCTTTCTTGCCGAAACGATTCGATTGTCGTTTTCATGGGTTGTCGCTGCTGTGGTGTCGCTGGTACTGGCCCGACTCGGGCTGGCACGGCGCGAGTTGCTGGTCGAGAGCTTTGTCGATCCGGTAGTGGATTTCTTTCGTCGATATGGTCGACACGCGCTCTTTATTTTGCTGCTCGTCGGTGTCTACCGGATATCCGATATTGTCATGGGTGTCATCGCCAATCTGTTTTATCAGGACATGGGATTTACTAAAACTCAAATAGCGAGTGTGACCAAGGTCTTTGGGCTGTTGATGACCATAGCCGGCAGTTTTTTCGGGGGCTTTCTGGCGGTCGCGTTCGGCGTGGGGCGTGTGTTGATACTCGGTGCAGTGTTATCCGCGCTGACCAATCTGCTGTTCATGATTGTGGCGGGCGCCGAGCCTGATATGTACATGCTCACCAGTGTGATAGCGGCCGATAACTTCAGTGCGGGTATCGCGGTCGCTGCGTTTATTGCCTGGTTGTCGAGTCTCACCAGCATTTCGTTTACAGCGGTTCAGTACGCTATCTTCAGTTCGGTGATGACGTTGTTCCCCAAACTGCTAGGCGGTTATTCTGGCAGTGTGGTCGACGCAGTAGGATATCCCCAGTTCTTTCTCTACACGGCGCTGCTCGGACTGCCGGTCGTGCTGTTGGCGATCTTTGTCCAAAGAATGAGCAAGTGATAAGCAGGCCGTTAGTACTCCTGGTGTGGTGTACGCTGCCGCGCTTGCGCCTTAGTGTTCGTAGAGGCTGTTGACCAGCTTCAATTTTGGTTTGCCAGCGGGCACCGCCGAAGAATTTTCAGTGGCGTTGGCAGTGGGGGCGACAAACATATCCAGTTGGGCTTGATTGATGTGGTTGCCGTTGGGCCACCACGCTTTGGCTGATAGCGCCTCATTCATCGCGTGAGCCAACCGGTCCATGGACTTCTCTCGATTGCGCTTGTCCAGCAACCACTCTCGCATCAGCGGCTCCGTGCTGATCTTACCATTGGTGCCGTTTGTCATTTCCCACTCGACGCTATATCGCGGGCGCATGTCGCGCCATACCAGCAGGCCGACGGCGAGACTCATTAGCAGCGGGATATAAACCATGATCATGCTGGACTGGCTGCCGCTGGTTATGTCCACGATGATAGAGAGCAACAACACGATTGTGGCAGTGATGATAACGCCCTTGCACAGTCTGCGATTGAGGCTGGTCGGTCGATAGTAGTGTTTATTGACACTCAGCATGTGCTCGAACATGTAGGTCTTCAACGTGCGGTCAAAGGCATCGATGTAGGCGAGCCTGGTATCGGTTACCAAAATGGTGCCAGTACGCAACAACTCCTTTTCACCCGGATAAGCCGCGATTGCGTTCGGTCCGGTTTGAAGCCAGTTGCCAATGGACGGTAGCGAAATCCTGGACAGCGATAAAGGTAACTTACGCATACATGAATCTACTTGATGCAGCGGTAGACCTGAGTCGGTGGCAGATTGCACCAGACGGGCCCGTGTTTCTCAACGTTGGAAAACAGATACGGCAGGATGCGCGTGAAATGACGGCCGCGACTGCGTAGCTGGCTACCCAGGTATACGATGGATATAAATTCGCCACCTGGTGGCAGGCTATCAACTACGATCTTTAATAATTCCAGTTGTTCGTATTCGTTGAATATAGTCCATGGCAGGCTGCAAACGACATACTGCGCATGGCTTGCTTTATTGGCCCGCAGATAGTGACGCAGGCTGGTTGCACTGTCAGTGTAGACTCGCGCCTGTGGGCATCGGTTACGGGTAGCCTCGGCAAAAACCGGGTTTATTTCAAGTGCGAAAAAAGTTGTCCTGGCGCCAAGACGCGGTACCAGGTGCTCGGTAAATACGCCGGTTCCCGGTCCCAGTTCGACAATGGTCGAGGCCGACTCGAAGTCGATCAGGCTTGTTATGGTGTCTGCAACGGCTCGCGATGAGGGGGCGATTGCACCGGTTGTTTGGGGACGTTGCAGAACCTGTCGGACAAATCCGGCTGGCCGGAATCGCTTGTTCAGCGACAATGGCGCCGATAGCCGTTGGGATTGGTTTGCAACTGGTGGCGACATTAAATTACCGGCCTTTGTTTAATTTGGGGTAAGCATTCGGGACCGCGCGAGCAGGCTCGCCAGTGCTTGCCTTGTTATGAAAACTTATTGTTTTGGCAGTGTGAATGTTTCATCGATGTCGACGGTTCCGTTGACATCAAAGGGTATGGTTCTATTCCAGTTTGCAATCTTAATGGCACCTGATAGCTCATAGCTGATAGATAAATCTGCGGCGCGCAACAAACCTTTTAGCGATTCGGCGATCTGGTGGATGCCGGCGGTCACATCGATCGTCATTTCTCCACTCTGGTGTGGTGGTATCGTCGTCGCCTGGTAGCTCCGGCCGCTAGCCACATCAGAGTCATTGAATCTGGCGACGAAATTCACTGTCTCCAGTGGCAGCTCGAACGGATTCGGGTTGTCAATCTTCAGTTTGAATCGCAATTGCTGGCTGGACAGATTCAGGTTAAGCGGCGTCACATCGACCAGCGATACGGAGGGCTTGATCAGTTTGGGGCCAAAAGTCGCGCAGGCTGAAAGCCAGATTGCGATCAGGCCGATCAATGGTAGTTTAGCCCATCTGTATGCTACAGCCATCTGTCCTCCAGAGAGGATTTGCAATCCAAAGTCCGGCTTGAAACAGCCGTTTGGGGTCAACGCGACGCGCCGATTATAACTTTGCCGATCAGACACTGCATCCGCGTAAGCGAACGCGGGTGCCCGTGATCATTGGGCGAAGGTTAGCATGGCGGGATAGTTTGAAGCCTGACCAGCAGGATAGCTGAGGCTACTGCAGTGATGGTTCGCGACGAGTCGATCGCCCGGGGTCGGGCGATCGACGGTCGGTATTTCTTGCGTGCGGCTCGCTCAGGCCAGCAGTGAGCGCTGTGCTTTGAGCTCGACCATGGCCTGCTTGAGAATAGACTTGGGATCCTGCAGATCGATGCCAGCCTGTTGCAGCTTGCGCGGCAGCAGCAGGTTCACGACGCTTGGAATTGACTTCGTAGTGCCTTCCGGCAGTTCGTTCTCGATCGTCAGCAATGCGGCGGTGACCAGATCGGCGTACGTGATTTCCCCAGTGTGATTGCGGTAGAAGTCGCGTGAGCTCTCGATCGCCTCAATAAACTGGTCGTTGAATCCCCAGGTGCTCAGTAACCACATGCCCACCACTTCGCGCAGATTCTTGACAGAATTCTGCAACCCCTGGGCATCGGTGAATCGGTCAGCGTGCTGGTTGGCGTGGCTGAGTACGACGAGCTCACCGATATCGGCCATCAGGCCGATCAGATGGGCGCGCTCGGCCGACATATGACGCAACGACTTGGCAAACACCTGGCAGATAGCGCCAGTCAGGGCGGCACGGCGCTGATAGTAAGTCATGTGCTCCTCGAGCAATGGGCTGGCTGCCTTCCAGCTTTGATCTTCGTTGGTGGTGATCGTCTGGGCCAGCTTACTCGCGCTCTCGACGCCCAGTCGCGTGATCGCACCGCGCATGGTTTGCGTGGTTTCCCCTGGACCTGCCGACTTGTTGGCCTCGTATAGCGTGCTGGCCGTCAGTGCCGGATCCGAAGCCAGCGCACGCGACAGCTCAGGGATACCGACAGAGCCGCTCTGCAATAACACAGTGACTTTGCGGCTGATACTGGGATCGCAGACGAGATTGATGCTGCGGCTTGAGAATGATTCGACGATGTCGTCAAAAATCACGTTGTCCAGTTCGGTGACACGCACGTCGGTGACCTTGGTCGCGGACTTCTGCTGTTCGTTCAACAGGATGTCGAACAGCTCTCGACCGAATCTAACCAGCTGCGCTGTGGTGCTGGTCTTGATCACGTGGTGAGAGGAGAATTCGCGCAGAACCGGCTGCAGCGCCCGATCGGAGTTGGCAGAGATCGATTCCGTCTCGTCCTTGTCTCGAGCATTCGACGTCTCGACTTGACCCTCGAGCAAATAGGTGAACCAGCGGTGTTCTTTGTCACCGGTCAGCTTGGTCGACGGGTTGACGCTGACGACGGTCGCAGATTTGCAAATGGTCAGCTTGTTGGCGTCGCTGAGTTCTGAGATCGGTGACAGGCGACTGGCGAGTTCCAGCAGTTCGCCGACATCGTTTTCTGTTGATTCTGCCTGTTTTGCTTCGAAATTGAACACTTGGCGCCCGTCCGATTGTTTGAATGATCTACCGTGGTAGGTGGCGAGGTCGTCACCATGCGGGTCGAGTTGCGGCACCGCCGCTTTCCGTGTCGGGGAATTTAGTCAGACCGCTAGCAGAGGCATCGGCGCGCAAATGTAAAAATTTAGGACGGCTATCGCGAGCCTATGCGGTAGTCCGCAAAATGGGCGAAGTTGCTGTCCACGCTGGGAAAATAGCCGGTCAAACAGCATGCCCGAGCCTTGGGTAGCCGTGCAGAACGGATTGCCGGCCAGAGCGCTCGACTGGCGTTTGGAATCAGGGCTGATTCGGGATGTGGCGCAGGGCCTTGGGGATGCTAAAGGATATGGTTTCCTCGACTCCGGCAAATTCGGTCGCCATGCTGCCTCCCTGATCGCGGATGTGCTCGATGACCTGTTTGACCAGCGCTTCGGGCGCCGATGCGCCTGCCGTCACACCGACGCGGTTCGCGTTGTCGAACCAGCTGTTGTCGATATGAGTGGCATCGGCAATCAGGTAGGACGGGATGCCGGCGCGCTCGCCCAGATCCCGCAGGCGATTGGAATTCGAGCTGTTGTCAGCGCCAACGACGAGCAGCAGATCGACAGTTTCGCAGAGTTTTTTTACCGCATCCTGGCGGTTTTGGGTGGCGTAGCAGATGTCATCCTTGCGCGGCGCGGCGATGTGCGGGAAACGCTGTTGCAGGGTTTCGATCACGGTGCGGGTGTCATCGACTGACAAGGTAGTTTGCGAGACGAACGCCAGCTGCTCGGGATTGGCGATCTTCAGTGAATCGACATCTTCAGGTTTTTCCACCAGTATGATCCGGCCGCCTCTGGAGCTGTCGTAGCGGCCCATGGTGCCCTCAACTTCGGGGTGCCCGGCGTGACCGATCAGTATCACCTCGCGTCCTTCCTCGGCGTATTTTGCCACCTCGATATGCACCTTGGTGACCAGCGGGCAGGTGGCGTCAAACACGCGCAAATCGCGCGAATTGGCGTGTGCTTCCACCGCGGCTGATACCCCGTGTGCCGAGAAGATCACAGTGTTGTCATCGGGCACTTCATCGAGTTCATCGACGAAAATGGCGCCCTTAGCGCGCAATCCATCGACGACAAACTTGTTGTGTACCACCTCGTGACGCACATAGACCGGTGCGCCAAACAATTCCAGCGCGCGTTCGACGATTTCGATTGCCCGATCGACTCCGGCACAGAATCCGCGCGGATTGGCCAGTAATATTTCCATCTTTACGATCCCGTTGGCAGGCGCCAGTGTAGTGTAACGCGCAAAATGTGGGAATGAGAGTTTGTCAGTTGCTGGCCGACTGACGGGCTCCCGGAGGGTTGGTTGATCAAAGTACTTAAGCTCAGGAAAATGAACGTAGCGACAGAAAAATTGGAAAACTCCTTAGAAATCTTATACTTTGGTCAACCGACTCATTCTTATAATTTGCGCGTTACGCTGCACTAGCCCTTGCTGTCCTCACTACCCGGAAAAAAGGAAGTAAACAGTAAGATGACAGTTCCCACCGAAATAGCGGCGTCGGCAATGTTGAATGCCGGCCAGTAGAAGCTGCCATAGAACCATTGTACAAAATCGACCACGTAGCCCAGATATATGCGATCAATCACATTGCCGATCGCGCCGCCCAACACCAGGGCCAGCCCGGAGCCAAGCAATTTTTCGTGCGGTTTGAGCCGCGCAATCCAGACGATCAGCACAATGCTGATCACTGTCGCGACAATGGTGAAAAACCACCGTTGCCAGCCACCCGCCGTGCTCAGAAAACTAAACGCCGCGCCCTTGTTATACATCAGGGTGAGGTTGAAAGAGGGCATGACCGGCACCGGGTCGTGCAGCGTCAGTCGCGTGTTGGCCAGCCACTTGGTGATCTGGTCGAGTGCGATGACCACAACGGCAATGGCGTAGAGTTTCGTTTTCATATCGACTACCTCAGGCGTGGGCCCGTTGCTCGCCATCGCCATCGACGTTCGATACACAGCGGCCACACAATTCCGGATGCTCACTGGACTGCCCGACATCGGGCTGATGGTGCCAGCAGCGCACGCACTTGGGTGCTTCGCTCGCCAGTGCGTGAATCCACATCTCGCCGCTGTCCAGTTGCGCCTGTCTGGCATCGCCCGGTTTCGCAGACAGTGCGGCGACGCTGGCCTCGGAGGTAATCAGCACGAACCGCAGTTCAGTTTCGAGCCGCTGCAACAGCGAGACGAGTTGGTCATCGCAGTAGAGTGAGACATCCGCATCGAGTGAAGAGCCAATTTTCGAATCGACTCGCAGCGCTTCCAGTTCTTTTGACACGGCGATGCGACAATCCACCACCCGTTGCCATTCGTCTGCTGTGTAGAGCGAGCCTTGTGGCAAAGCAGCGAGCCCGTCGTAGTAGGTACTCGTAAAAACGGTCTCTCCCCGTTTACCTGGAATGTTCTGCCATATCTCTTCTGCAGTGAAGCTCAGTACCGGTGCGATCCAGCGCGTCATCGCCTCGATCATGTGATACATGGCCGTTTGTGCCGAGCGCCTGGCGTGGCTGTCCGCCTGGGTGGTGTATTGCCGATCCTTGACGATGTCGAGGTAGAAACCGCCAAGCTCCGTGGAACAAAAGTTGTGGATGCGCTGGTACACCGTGTGAAAGTTGTAGTCGTCGAACGCGGTGCGTATTTCATCCTGCAGTCGCAACGTGCGATCGATCGCCCACTGGTCCAGCGCCAGAAGATCTGTCGTTGGCACCAGATCTGTAGCCGGGTCGAAGCCGTTCAGGTTGGCCAGCAGAAATCGTGCGGTGTTGCGGATGCGCCGGTATGAATCGGACATTCGGTTTAGAATCTCGTCCGACACGCTCATCTCGCCGCGATAATCCGTTGCGCAAACCCATAAACGGATAATGTCGGCACCGAGTGTTTTCATCACCTTTTGTGGCGCGATCACATTGCCGAGCGATTTCGACATCTTGCGTCCCTGCTGATCGACAGTGAAGCCGTGCGTCAGTACCTGTCGATAGGGTGCAATGCCGTTGATCGATACGCTGGTCAGCAACGATGAGTGAAACCATCCACGATGCTGATCGGAGCCCTCGAGATACATATCGGCTGGATAGCTTTGGCCACGTTGCTGCAGCACGTGGGAATAGGTGGTGCCGGAGTCAAACCACACATCCAGTACATCGGTGCTCTTGTCGTACAGTGCCGCCTCGTTGCCAAGAAAATCCTCAGGCGTCATGTCGTACCATGCCTGAATGCCGTTTTTCTCGATTGCCTGTGCGGCTTTCTCCATTAGCGCCAGTGAATTGGGGTGCTTTTCGCCGGTCTCTTTGTGTATGAACAGGCAGATCGGTACGCCCCAGAATCTTTGCCGCGAGATACACCAGTCCGGACGGTTGGCGATCATGCCCTCGATTCGAGCCTGACCCCAATCCGGTACCCAGCGCACGGTCTTGATCGCGGCCAGGGCATCGCGCCGCAAATGCTGCTCGTCCATAGAGACGAACCACTGCGGTGTGGCGCGAAAGATGATCGGCGTGCGCGTGCGCCAGCAATACGGGTAACTGTGCTGAAAGGACTTGTGCACGACCAGTTTGCCGTGTTGGCGCAGTTCGTCGAGGATATGGTCCTCGGCTTTATAGACGTGCTCGCCGGCGAATTTCTCTACGTGAGATTCAAAGGTGCCAGCATTGCTGACGCCATTGATCAGGCCAAGATCGTACTTCTGGCCAGTATAGAAATCGTCTACACCGTGATCGGGTGCGGTGTGGACTGCGCCGGTGCCGGCCTCGGTGGTGACGTAATCACCCAGTACCACAAGCGATGTGCGCTCGTAGAAGGGATGCTGCAGTGTCGCGCGCTCAAGGGCATCGCCCGTAAACGTAGAGATGATGGCGTAGTCGCTGCAACTGTATCGCTGCATGGCGGAGTCGACCAGATCGGTAGCTAAAATAACGGCTTCCGCACCTTCACCCAGGTCGCACTCGACGACGCTGTATTCAAGCTCTGGATGCAGTGCGACGCCGAGGTTGCCGGGTATCGTCCACGGGGTGGTCGTCCAGATCACCACGCTGATCGGCAGATCCGAGCGATTGCTGCCGCAACGTTTGTGCAACTGTGCGGCATCGGTGGCACTGAAGCGGACGTCGATGGCGGTTGAGGTCTTGTCGTGGTACTCCACTTCTGCCTCGGCCAGCGCTGAGCGTGCCCCGACGCTCCAGTACACCGGCTTGGTGCCTTTGTACACATGGCCTTTTTCGATCATCTGTCCGAGTGAGCGAACGATGCCGGCCTCGTTCTTGAAATCCATCGTCAGATAGGGATCATCCCACTCGCCAAATATGCCCAGGCGTTTGAAATCTTCGCGTTGTGCCTCGAGCTGTTGCTGTGCATATTCGCGGCAGCGTGCCCGAAACGTCGCCTCGTCTACCTTTTCACCCGGTCGACCTAACTCGGATTCAATCTTGTTTTCGATTGGCAGGCCGTGGCAGTCCCAGCCCGGGATGTAAGGGGAGTCGGCACCGTCGAGTTGACGGCTTTTGATGATCATGTCCTTGATCACCTTGTTGACGGCGTGGCCGATGTGAATGTCGCCGTTTGCGTACGGAGGGCCATCGTGCAGAATGAACTTCTTTTCGCGATGGGCCGATGCCTCGCGAATCTTTTTGTAGATGTCCATTTTTTGCCAGCGCGCGAGCATCTCCGGCTCGCGCTTGGCAAGATTGCCACGCATCGGAAAATCGGTGCTGGGTAAATTGAGTGTGTGCTTATAAGTGCTCAATTGTATTTCCTGTGATCCTTCGTCAAATCGCAAGCGCGGTGGCTGTCAATGCGTAGATCAGTCAGTGGAGTTGGCGAACCAGTGACGGGCATTGGCTTCGTCGGTTGCGATGGCGCGTTTCAGTGCGTCTAACGAGTCGAATTTCATTTCATCGCGGACCTTGTGATGAAAACTCACGCGCAAGCGCTTGCCGTACAGATCCGAATTGAAGTCCAACAGATGAATTTCAAGGCTTAGTCGTCGCCCGTCAACCGTCGGCTTCTCGCCCAAATTGGCGATGCCCTCGACCGAGTGAGCACCGTCGATGGTGACGCGTACGGCAAACACACCGCGCAGCGGTGGGTTCTTGCCCTCCATCGCGAGATTCGCGGTGGGAAAACCAATGGTTCTGCCCAGCTTTGCGCCATGCACGACATGGCCCTGCAAGGCATAGGGCCGGCCCAATAGCGCGGCCGCAGATTCCAGGTCACCCGCCTTTAACAGCGTGCGGATTCTGGTGCTGGATACGCGCTCACCGCTGTGCTCGATGGTGTCGGCCTGCTCCACGGTAAAGTTGTGTCTGCGGCCCGCCTCGCGCAGCATGTTGATATCGCCCTCGCGACGCAGACCAAAGCGGAAGTCGTCGCCCACCAGCAAATGGCTGATGGCCAGACCATCGACCAGAACCTGCTGAATGAAGTCTGCCGGGCTTGTCGTTGCCAGTTGGCGATTAAACCGTAACAGCAAGAGCTGATCGACGCGCTGATCGCCGAGCGCCTGCCACTTTTCGCGCAGCCAGGTCAGCCGAGGTGGAACGTTTTCCGGCGTGGCAAAGTACTCCATTGGCAGCGGCTCGAAGCTGATCACACAGGTGCGTGCCTGCAGATTCTGTGCGCGCGTAGCGATGGCGTCGATAAGCGCCGCATGGCCGATGTGGATGCCGTCGAAATTGCCAATAGTGGCAGCGCAGCCACGCTGATGTGGCTGAATATTGTACAGGCCGCGAACAAGTTCCAAGGCTGGATTCAACACCGTTGGCAGGAATTTACTGATGTGGTTTTCGCAGGTCACCGGGGCGCACACCAGACAGATACAGCGCAATCGTATAGCTCGCCGCTGCAGCAATGATTATAGCGCCTAAGCGTGCGATCCGCTCACCTGCGTCGAGCGTCAGCCAGTGACTCGCCGGTGGCGACACGGCAATCAGCACCGCGCTCATCACGATCGTTGCGATAGCGATTCTGGCGGCCACCGACAGCGTCGAGGCCGAGATTGTGTAGGCGTTTTCGCTGCGCAGCCGCCGATACAGCAAC
>CAZYDV010000034.1:0-27443 GCA_964646405.1 uncultured Granulosicoccaceae bacterium
CCGAGTGAGCGGCGGCCGGGACAACTTGGTGCCTGCTTTTTTGCTCCACAGTCGCGCCTTTCGCGACACCAGTCTGATCGTCGATCTACTCACCCCTCAACAGGGTCGGGTCTCGGTGATCGCCAAAGGGGCGCGCGGTGGCAAAAGATCGCGGGCGCTGTTGCTGCAGCCGTTCAAAGCGTTGCACGTGGGATGGGTTGGGCGTGGAGAATTGCCGCTACTGACCCAAGTCGAAGAGGCCCGCAACGACTTTCAGCGCACTCAGTTGCAGGGGCAGTCGCTGGCTTGTGGTTATTATCTGAATGAGCTTGCCTGGCGGTTGCTGCCAGCCAATGAGCCCGCGCCTGAATTGTTCGCCCGTTATCTGCCGAGCCTGCTGGCGCTAAACAGCAGTGCACGCGATACCGCATTGCGCGAATATGAGATCACCCTGCTGCGACAGATTGGCTACGCGCCTGTGCTGCAGTACGACATCGAATCCGGTGATGCCATCAAAGCTGATCGGCAATACCACTACCGAATTCCCGATGGCCCGGTAGCGGCAGATAGTCGCAATGAACCGACCATCAGCGGTGCGGCACTGCAGTCGATGATCGATCTGGATTTTTCCAACGATGCCTGTCTGCGTGAGGTGCGAGATCTGATGCGCCGCCTGATTCACTACCATCTGGAGGGGCGAGAACTCGAGTCGCGCAAGATGTACCGCCTCTTTGGTGATATAGGGCAACGCAGCCGTGGATGAGTTCTTTCAGCAGATTCGGTCGGCACTGTTGTGCAGCAGCCCGCACGCCAAGACTCAGCAAGTGCGACGACTCACAACGCAGGTAAGCCCGAATCATCCACCGCCTGCCAGCGTTGAGAAGATTGTCGAGGCCGGTCGCCCGACACTGCCGATTCTGGTGCATCCGGCCGAGGTCGTGCGGCGGCGGCTGGGAAGCCAGGCGGGCAGGGCGGCTTTAATCCATGCCATCGCCCACATCGAATTCAATGCCATCAATTTGGCCCTGGATGCGGCCTACCGCTTCAGAGGGTTGCCGGCGCAGTTTTATACTGACTGGTTGCGTGTGGCCGCCGATGAGTCGCGCCATTTCGAGATGCTTTCGCAGCGGCTGCAAGAGCTCGACAGTTTCTACGGTGCGTTGCCAGCGCACGGTGGGCTGTGGGCGATGGCGGTCGAGACCGACTACGATTCGATGGCCCGCATGGCGCTGGTGCCTCGCGTGCTTGAAGCGCGCGGGCTGGATGTCACCCCGGGTATGATCGAGCGTCTGAGCCGGGCTGGTGATGACGCGACGGTCGAGATACTGCGCCAGATCCTGCGCGAGGAAATAGATCACGTGCTGATTGGCAATCGCTGGTTTATCTATCTTTGCACTGAGCGCGGGCTGGACGCCGCGACCACCTTCAGTCAATTGTTGCGTCGACACGGCCGCATCGCGCTGCGAGGCCCATTCAATCGCGAGGCTCGTTTGGCAGCCGGGTTCAGCGATGCCGAGTTGCGTGAACTGGATCAGTTAGAAAAGGAGTTTGCCGAGGAATCGGCGCTTGCAGATCAGGCGTTATAGGCTTCGAACGAGGTCCCGTTCCAGTACACCAGTCTGCACTCGGCCGCGTCGCTGACGGCCACCACGGCACCTCTGCTGCTCCAGTCACCCAGAACCAGCCTGACATTGTCGTTAGCGAGCGTGTGGCTCGCAGGTCGATGGGTGTGACCGTGAAGCATGGTTTTGCAACCGCTGTCGGCCATTGCCTGTGTGACCGCGTCCGGACTGACGTCCGATATCGATCGGTTGTTGGCATCTCGGCCGCGCGCGGCGCTGGCATCGCGCATCGCCCTGGCAGTCGCCTGTCGCTCCGACAGCGTGCGAGACAGAAATTCCTGTTGCCAATGACGATTTCGAACCATGCGCCGATACATCTGGTACTCGCTGTCGTCGGTACAAAGCGTGTCACCGTGCAACAGCAGCATCTGCTTGTCGCCCATCGCGACCGTAAAGCTGTCGTCGGCAATCAAATTCGCACCGCACGCCTGAACGTAGGTTTCGCCCATCAGAAAGTCGCGATTGCCGAGCATCATGTGGATGACGACGCCAGTTTGCGCGAGTTTAAGCAGGGCTTTTCTGGTCTGATTGGCGCACTCATCTGCCGCGTCATCACCGATCCAGTATTCGAACAGATCACCCAGAATGTATAGTTCGTCAAACTCGCCCGGGCAGTGCTCGAACAACTGCATCGCCAGCGTGGTGAGTTCCGGGCGTTCGATCTGCAGATGCAGATCGGAGATGTACAGACTGGGCACGAGTTGTCTTACTCCGCGCTCATGCTTTGAATGATCACCGACTCCAGCGGCACATCGCCGTGGCCGCTGCGATTGCCGGTCGGTACCATGCTGATCTCCATCACCACTTCCATACCCTCAGTGACTTTGCCAAAAACACAATAGCCCCAGCCACTCTGGTTCTTGCCGGTATGGTTTAAAAAGGCATTGTCATTCACGTTGACAAAAAACTGGCTGGTCGCAGAGTGCGGATCACTGGTGCGAGCCATGGCAATGGTGCCAACATCGTTGGTCAGGCCGTTATCGGCCTCGTTGTCGACGTTGGCACCAGTGGGTTTTTGTGCCATATCTTCGGTGAAACCGCCCCCCTGAACCATGAAGCCCGGGATCACCCGGTGAAACAGGGTGTTGTCGTAATGGCCCGAATTGACGTACTCGAGAAAGTTCGCGCAGGTCTTGGGCGCGAGTTCGGCGTTCAATTCGATCTTGAACACACCGTGATTGGTTGTCACCGTGACCATGCTAGTTATCCTCCGCAGGTTTGCTGACCAGCGTCGCGCTTTTTATGACCACTGGTGTTTTAGGCACGTCGCTTCTGAACGGACCACCAGCGCCAGTCGCCGTCTTGCCGATCTTGTCCACTACGTCCTGGCCTTCCACTACCGTGCCGAAGACTGCATAACCCCAACCGGCCGGGTCTTTCGATTTGTGGTCGAGAAAAACATTGTCTGTGGTGTTGATAAAAAATTGCGCCGTGGCTGAATGCGGATCTCGGGTGCGTGCCATTGCGATGGAATAGCGCGTGTTTTTCAGGCCGTTGTCGGCTTCGTTCTCGATCGCAGCCTCGGTCTCCTTGCGCTGATAATCTTCGCTAAAGCCTCCGCCCTGAATCATGAAACCATCGATAACTCGATGGAACAACGTGCCCTCGTAGAAACCGTTCTCGACGTACTTCAGAAAATTTTCGCTTGATATCGGTGCCTTTTGTGGATCGAGTTCCACCACGATATCGCCCTCGCTGGTCGCCAGCGTGATGCGCGGTGCCGCCTCTTGTGCGCGGACGTTGGTCGCGAACAGCAGTAGGGCGCAGACAACGCCGCTCCAGACCAAGTGGGCTATTTTTTTCATGCGGATGGATGCTCCAGGGTCGTGCATTTAACGGGAACGAATTGTAATGGGTTTGGCGCGGCTTGTTGCCTGATTGTCAGGCTTGCAACGTAGTTTCATTCAGTCACCGATTGCCGCACAATGAGCGCCGCCTGACCATCTCCGGGCAACAGACAATCTGTGGGCGTCCGAATTGCTTTGCTTTGCGTGTCCCTTGCGGATCGGATGCAGCGTCATCCCCAATCCTGAATGGCGGTGTAGAGATGCCATGTCGCAGTCAACGCTTATCGTAGACAATGTTCACTGTCAGCGGGTTCCTGTCGCGCCCGGGCGGTAACCGTCATTTTCGCCATTCGCCAATTGCCTGCAAAGCACGAGAGAGCTCAAATGAGTGCCGATCAGCACTTCAACACCACGCCCGAAATTGTCGATGAGATCCGCCAGGGGCGGATGGTGATCCTGATGGATGACGAAGGGCGCGAAAACGAGGGTGACCTGATCATGGCCGCGTGCCACACTCGCGCAGAGGATATCAATTTTATGGCCACACATGGCCGCGGCCTGATCTGCCTGACGCTCAGCGAGGCGCGTTGCCGGCAGCTGCGACTGCCGCCGATGGTGGCACACGCAGGCGATTCTCACGGCACTAACTTCACGGTGTCGATCGAAGCGGCAAGCGGAGTTACCACGGGCATTTCGGCAGCCGATCGAGCCGCCACCATTCAGGCCGCCGTGGCGCCTAACGCGCGACCGGAAGATCTGGTTCAGCCCGGTCATATTTTTCCGCTGATGGCCGCCGGTGGCGGTGTGCTCGCCCGCGCCGGGCACACCGAGGCAGGTTGCGACCTGGCACGGTTGGCAGGGCTCGAGCCCGCGGCGACGATCGTCGAAATACTCAACCCCGACGGCAGCATGGCGCGCGCGCCGCAACTCCATGAATTTGCCCGTCATCATGGGCTTAAGATTGGCACCATCGAGGATCTGATTCGCTGGCGTGTGCAACATGAACAGACCGTCGAGCGCGTCGCTGAAACGCCGCTGGCGACCGAGTATGGCGATTTCCATTTGTATGCCTATCAGGATGCGGTGGACCATGGCGTACATCTGGCTATGGTGATGGGCGAGATCGATCCACAACAGCCTGTGGCGGTGCGGGTGCACGTGGAGAACCTGCTTTGTGATAGTCTCGGCGCGAGCCTGGGTGCGGGCTGGCCGCTGCGCGATGCTTTGGCGCGAATTGCCGCCAGTGGTGCCGGGGTGCTGGTGCTGTTGCGTCCCAACCAGCGTGCCCATTCCCTGATCAACACCATCCGTCACTACCAGCACTCTGCCGGCCAGCAGAAACCGGACGAGCCCGAGGACACCGGCGAGTTCCGTTCATACGGGCTCGGTGCGCAGATATTGTCCGATCTCGGTATCAAGCGTATGCGGCTGATGAGCGCCCCCCGCGTGTTTCAGGGGCTGGCGGGTTTTGATTTGCAAATCGATGAATTCATAAGCGAGTAACCAGGCGATGCCAGCCGAAAACATCACAATGATCGAGGGCGACCTCCACGCCAGCGAAGCGCGGGTAACCATATTGGTTGCCCGCTTCAACGGATTTATTGTCGACAGCCTGCTCGACGGTGCGATTGACACCCTGCGCCGCAGCGGCGTGGCCGACAAAGATATTTGCATCGTGCGAGTACCTGGCGCCTACGAGATGCCAGTGGCCGCGGCCAAAATTGCCGCCTCCGGGCAATGCGATGCGATTATTGCGCTGGGCGCGGTCATTCGCGGATCGACACCGCATTTTGATTTTGTCGCGGGTGAGTGCAGCAAGGGGCTGGGCGGGCTGGCACAGCAGCACAACCTGCCGATCGCCTTCGGCGTGCTGACCACCGATACCATTGAACAGGCGATCGAGCGCGCCGGCACCAAAGCTGGCAACAAAGGCGCAGAGGCCGCCCAAACTGCCATCGAGATGATCAGCCTGTTGCGCAAACTGTGACCGCATCCCGCACCCGAGGCAGCGTCTCAAAGCGCCGACGAAACGCCCGTCAAAAAGCCATGCAGGCGATGTATCAATGGGATTTCGATCACGGCGAGCAGCCGGTCTGGACGATATTCGCCCAGTTCCGCGATCTGCAGAACATGGACTGGGTCGACGTCGACTATTTCCAGGAGCTGTTCTTCTATTCGGTGGAAAACTGTGCCGAGATTGACGCCAAACTAGAGGCCTGTCTGGATCGCCCGATGGACCGAATTGATCCGGTCGAGCGCGGTGTGCTGCGCGTTGCGTGTGCAGAAATGCTCGCGCGACTCGATATTCCGTATCGGGTCATCGTCACCGAGGCGCTGGAAATCACAAAACTGTTCGGTTCTGACCAGGGGCATCGCTATGTCAACGGTGTGCTCGACAAACTGGCGCGCAGCGTGCGAAGTATCGAGTACGAGATGCAGGGCAAAGACGCCGATTGATCAATGGCCCGTCGCGCACACGGGCCGCAACTTCCGGGAGAGCGACATCAAAGGTAATCCGATCGGGGTGGGAGAACTGTTTCGCTCACCGGCCAGTTTTTTTGCTATGGGCTTTGGCACCGGGCTTTCGCCATTCGCGTCGGGCACCGTTGGCACGCTGCCGGCAGTGGCCTTCGTTGCGGTGTTGGCCGGAATCTCGTTGCCGCTCTACCTGCTGCTGACTGCCATTGTCTGTGTTGCGGGTGTCTGGATCTGCGATCGCGTAACGAAGGACCTTGGCACCCATGATCACGGTGCGATTGTGTGGGACGAGATCGCGGGCTATATGGTCACGATGATCGCCGTTCCGGTCGCGCCTCTAACGCTTGCGGCCGGATTTTTCCTGTTCCGTCTGTTCGACGTCTGGAAACCCGGTCCGATCCGCACCATGGATGTCAAGGTGCCCGGCGGGCTTGGCATTATGATCGACGATATCGCGGCAGGCGTGTTGTCGTGCATTGTGCTGCACGGGCTGGTGTTTGCCTTTCCTATACTCGTAAGCTGGTCGCCTTTTAGCTGACGGCTACGGCATTGAGATACCGAATTCCGATAGCCAGTTGGCCACCCGTATGACGGGCAGGCCCACCAGCGCACACGGATCTTCGCTCGACATCGACTCCACAATCGCGCTGCCGAGCGACTCCGATCGAAAGCTGCAGGCGCAATCGTAGGGGCGGTCGGCCTCGAGATAGCGCTCGATTGCATCGGCGTTGAGTTGCCGGAACTGAACCGTCGTTGCCACCACGCAACTGCGCTGTATCGAGTCGCTGGCCCGGGTAATGCACAGACCGGTCTGAAAAACGACTCGCTGTCCGGCAATGCTTGTCAGTTGAGCCACCGCATCTGCGTGATCCGCCGGCTTGCCAATAATCGTGCCATTAAAATCTGCCACCTGATCCGAGCCGATCACCACCGCCTCGGGGTGCAGGTCGGCGACGGACTGCGCTTTGCCCAGTGCCAGCCGTTGAACGAGTTCAACCGGTTGCTCTGCCGGCAGTGGCGTCTCGTCGCAATCGGGTGAGAGCTGCTCGAAAGGGTAGCCAAGACGTTCCAGCAGCTGTGCGCGGTAACGCGATGTGGAGGCCAGAATCAGGCGAGGCCTGTGATCGGGGTATGCAGACATCAGCGAGGGCATCCGGTGGTTGATCGACGGTGAGGGACGTATTCACGGGGTCATCATGTTATGCGATTCCGGGCCGGATATTTTGACTTATGCACTATCACTGGTTATGCTTTAGAGTTTTATGGAAAAGAGACTGCCGTCCAGATTCAACGCTGCGGCGCTGGGTCGAACCACCACTCTCTGCACCCTCGAACTTCCCGTATCCCACTTTAAACGTTTTGCTGCACTGCTGATCGATGACAGTGGGCAGGTGCGTGCGAGTGTGCAGTTCGATGTGTCTCAGGATGGTGTGCCGACAGCCAGTGGCAGCCTCGAGAGTCAGGTGACGTTAACCTGTCAGCGGTGTCTTGCGCCAATGGAACACCAGATTTCAACTGCCTTCAGCTTTGGTTTTGTCGGGACTGAAAGCGCCGCCGACGAGCTGCCGGACTACCTCGATCCCGTATTGACCGACGAGGCCGGGGAGGTGGCGGCGGTTGAAATGTTTGAAGATGAACTCATCCTGCAATTGCCGCTGAGCACATTGCACGCTGAGGACGAAAATTGCGTCCCGCTGGGGCCGGCAGGCGTTGCCAGGCAAGCCCCTGAACCCGGCGGAAAAACCTACCAGCCATTTAGTGCTCTGGGCGATATGCTAAAGGGCGACGATGGTTAAAACCACGATCCGGAGAGCCTGATGGCCGTCCAGCAAAGAAGAAAAACCCCGTCGCGTCGCGGTATGCGTCGTTCGCATGACGCCCTGAAAGCGCCTGCACTGTCAATCGACCCGACCACGGGCGAATCGCACCTGCGTCACCACGTCACACCGGAGGGCTACTACCGTGGCCGCAAGGTGATCGATGATGTCGTCGAGGTCGAAGACGACGAAGACGACGAGTAACGAATCGCTGGTGACGATCATGCTGCGTTTGCAGACTCATCCGAACCCGATCCCTCTCGCGCGGCAGGTGACTATCCTTGCCGCGTAATGTGACCATCGCGCTCGACGCTATGAGCGGCGATCTCGGTGCTGTCACCGCCGTCGACGCCGCAGTGTCGATGGTGCGCCAGTTCGACGACCTGTCGATCGTGCTGGTGGGCGACAACGAAGTGCTGGAGCCGCTGTTGAGTGGCTCGTCGCTGACCGGTCGCAAACGGCTATCGATTCGCCATGCGAGCGAGATCGTCACCATGGAGGATGCACCGGCGCAGGCGCTGCGCTCGAAGAAAGACTCCTCTATGCGGGTTGCGATCAATCTCGTTCGCGACGGTGATGCGCAGGCCTGTGTGAGCTGTGGTAACACCGGGGCACTGATGGCGATCGCCCGATTCGTGCTGAAAATGCTCGATGGCATTGACCGACCGGCCATCATCACCGCCATACCCAATATTAACGGGCATGTGCAGATGCTCGACCTGGGCGCCAATGTCGACTGCAGCGCTGAACATCTCTACCAGTTTGCCGTCATGGGCTCAGCGCTGGCCTCAGTCGTCGACAGCAAAGACTCGCCCCGCGTCGCTTTGCTGAACATTGGCTCTGAAGACATCAAAGGCAATCAGCAGGTCAAAGAGACCAGCAAACTGCTCGAAGACAGTGATCTGAATTACATCGGCTTCGTCGAGGGCAACGAGATCTACATGGGCGAAGTCGATGTCGTGGTCGCCGATGGCTTTGTCGGCAATGTGGCATTAAAGACCTCTGAAGGCGTGGCGAAACTTATCCGCGAGTATCTCGGCCAGGAGTTCAAGCGGTCTCTGGCAACCAAGGCGATGGGACTGCTGGCCAGTCCGGTCCTGAAGAAACTGGGTCAGCGCATCGATCCGCGTCGCTACGATGGCGCCAGTTTGCTGGGCCTGCGGGGTATCGTCATCAAGAGCCACGGCAGTGCCGATGCGGTCGCCATGGAGAGCGCACTGAAAATCGCCCGAATCGAGGCCAAGAAAGACCTCATCTCGCTGCTGACGAAACACGCCGAGGCGCAAGTGTTACACCACGGCGACTCCTGATTCCAATCCCTCCAACCCGACGTGGGTGGCTGTGGTATTCCCGTGCGAAAAACCCAATAATCGAGTAGCGACCGTCAACGCGGTAGCGTTTTTTTTCTTCTCAGCCGGGTCTGAATAGTGAACGCTCGCGGATTGCGCATTCTTCTGGTGGACGATCACGAGCTGGTGCGTGCCGGCATCGCGATGATGCTCAATGTGCTGGATAGTGTCGATGCCGTGTTCGAGACGGCCAGCGGTGCGCAAAGCATCGACCTGGTGAGAGAGCATCGGATCGACCTGGTCTTTATGGATATTCGGCTATCCAGCGGCATTGACGGGGTCACAGCCGCGCTGCGGTTGCTGCAGGTGACGCCTGAGGCGAAGATCGTCATGCTGACAGCGATGCCGGGCGACACGCTTCCCGGTCTGCTGCTCAATGCCGGTGTCAAGGGATACCTCGGCAAGTCCGCGGCGGCCGAGGAGATCGCCCGTGCGGTGGATGTCGTCAGTCAGGGCGGAACCTATCTCTCTGAGGCAATCGCCCGGCAGATTGCCTTATCAACATTTAGTCGCAACGTCGAATCACCGTTCGATCTGTTATCGTTACGGGAGCTGCAAGTTATCCTGTTGACCGTTCAGGGTGAGCGGCCGCAGAAAATTGCCGAGCTGCTGTTCCTGAGTGTCAAAACGGTCAGTACCTACAAGAAGCGGGCGACGGAGAAGCTTGCGGTCGACAATCCGGTTGATCTGGTCAGGCTGGCGATGGAGCATGGTCTGATCGACCGCATCTGAGACGCGATCCAGGGGCACATCATCAACACGCAAATCGATATGCCCGAGGTGTTTGATCCGCAGCGTTTCCTGCGCACGCTGACCTCGCGTCCCGGTGTCTACCAGATGCTCAATGCGGGTGGCGATACCATCTACGTCGGCAAGGCCGGCAATCTCAAAAAGCGCGTATCCAGTTACTTCCAGAAGGATCCGGGTTCGGCCAAGACCCGCATAATGGTGTCACACGTCGCCGGTGTGCAGGTCACCGTGACCAGCAATGAGATCGAGGCTCTGCTGCTCGAAAATAATCTCATCAAGGAAAAGCGACCGCGCTACAACATTCTGCTCAGAGACGACAAGAGCTATCCGTACCTGTTCATCTCGACCCGCGAGAGCTATCCGCGCCTGTCGTATCGGCGCGGTGGGCGCAAGCAGCCGGGCAAGTACATCGGACCTTATCCACACGCCGGCGCGGTCAAGAAGACCATGCGCTACGTGCAAAAGCTGTTTAAGGTTCGCCAATGCGAGGACAGTTACTTTCGCAATCGTTCGCGACCCTGTCTGCAGTATCAGATCAACCGATGCACCGCCCCGTGTGTTGAACTGATCAGCGAGGCGGATTATCGCCGCGACGTCGATCTGACCATCAAGGTCCTCGAAGGGCGCACATCCGAGGTGATCGACGGACTGGTGTCCGACATGGAGGCCGCAGCAGTAGATCTGGATTTCGAGCGGGCGGCGCGGCTGCGAGACCAGGTGCGTAACCTGAAAGCGGTTAACCAGTCGCAATATGTCGAGTTCGGCAATGGCAACGTCGATGTGGTGGCCTGTTATCAGTTGGCAGGGCAAAGTTGCGTACAGGTATTTTTTGTTCGCAACGGGGTGAATCTGGGCAACAAGGCCTTTTTTCCTGCAACGCCGGACGGATCGAGCGACGAGGAGGTCATCACCGCGTTCATCGTTCAGTACTACCTGCAGCACGAAGTGCCCCGGCAGGTGATTACCAGCAGTGCGATCGCCGAAACCCCATTGCTTGAAAAAGCGTTCGCCGCGCGCTGCGGGCACAGTGTGGATATCGTGCACAGCGTTCGCGGTGACCGCCGACGATGGCTCGACAATGCGATGGACAATGCCAAAATTGCCCTCGAGGCGCGGCTCGCTACCCGCTCGGGCATGGCGCGGCGGCTGGATGAATTGCGGCAACTGCTCGAGCTCGACGAACCACCGCAGCGCATGGAGTGTTTCGACATCAGTCATACCAGTGGTGAGGCGACCATCGCCTCTTGCGTGGTGTTTGGCGTCGATGGACCAATCAAGGCCGAGTATCGTCGCTTCAATATTCGCGATATCACGCCGGGAGATGACTACGCCGCGATGCGTCAGGCGATCGGACGACGCTACACCCGATTGCTGAAAGAAAACCAGCGGATACCTGAGGTATTATTCATCGATGGGGGCAAGGGGCAGGTGAGTGTTGCGCAGGAGGTGATCAACGACCTGCAGCTGACCGAGATGCAGATTGTCGGGGTTGCCAAGGGGCCGGAACGCAGGCCGGGTGAAGAGACCCTGCTACTGTGCCGAACCGGCGTAGAACGGCAGATGTCGCACGATTCTGCGGCGCTGCACCTGGTCCAGCAAATTCGCGATGAGGCCCATCGGCATGCGATTACCGGCCACCGCGCGGCGCGTGCCAAAGCGCGCAGACGCTCGGTGCTGGAAGATATTCCCGGGCTGGGACCCAAACGGCGAAAGTATCTGCTGACGCACTTTGGCGGCGTTCAGGCGCTGCAACTGGCCAGTGCTGAAGATATTTCCAAGGTCCCGGGTATCAGCCGGCAGTTGGCCGGTCAGGTCTACGACTTTTTTCACGAGGCGGGAAGTTGAATACTAGCTGGAGCATGGAGTTGAACCGCATCAATATTCCCAATTTGCTCACGTTCGCCCGCATCGTTCTGTTGCCGGTGATCCTGATCATCTTTTACCTGCCGTATAGCTGGGCGCGGCCGCTGAGTTGTGCGATCTTCCTGATGGCGGCAATCACCGACTGGCTGGACGGCTACCTCGCGCGCAAGTGGGAAATCGAATCGGCATTCGGTGCCTTTCTGGATCCAGTCGCCGACAAACTGATGGTCGCCTGCGTATTGATCCTGCTGGTAGAGGATGCTTCGACCTGGCTGTTGACCGTGCCGGCAATTGTCATCATCGGGCGCGAGATAACCATATCCGCACTGCGGGAGTGGATGGCCAGTGTGGGCTCGCGGGCGAAAGTTGCCGTGTCTTATCTGGGCAAGATCAAGACGACCGCCCAGATCACAGCCCTGGCCATGTTGTTGTTTCAGGATGATCTGCTGGGGTTGCCGATCTACAACATCGGCATGGTCTGTCTGTATCTGGCAGCGGTGCTGACGATCTGGTCAATGGTGGACTATCTGGTTGCCGCATTCAGCAAGGAAGAAAACTAAGTACCGTGCATTCCAATTTGCGTGGTAAGGCAAGAGATGAGTCGCAATGGTGATAGTTGGGCGGTCGCTGTAACACCATTTTTGCGCTCGGTGAATATAATGGGGCCATGATCAACAGCCGCGACTTTCGAATTTTGACCAACCCACCAGCAGTCCGTTGGCTGACAGGCCTTTTTGCGCTCTTCATCAGTCTGATAAGCCTGCAGGTCAGCGCGGCGCGCTGGAGTGGCTACATCAACACCGAGACTTTTGTCGACCAGCAATACGGCTATATGTCGATCCGCGATGAGCAGACCGCCTACAGCGCCATCCGGCTGGTCTGTTTCCCCCCGGTCGGCTTTAGAATCTATGTCGACAATCGTCTGTTTCCAGACGCCAAAGGCAGTCAGTTGAGCTTTTCGGTCGATTCGCTGCCGGTACACGAAGTCACCACCAGCCGCACCAGTACCGAGTTCATCGTCACCGAGGCCTACGCCGATTTCTGGGATCTGGTCGCTCAGATGGTGGCGGGCGCAAAGGTCGTCCTGCATTCCAGTGAAGGCGAAAAATCGACGTTTGCCCTGTCGGGCTTCAACGAGGCCTACAACAGCGCCTGTGCCTGGATGAGTGGATCGGACAGCTATCTCAGACACCTCGACGACTACCAGTAGACGCGCGCGTTATCGATTGCCGGCAAGTCAGCCGCAAGCACCCCGCAAAGCAGTCCCGTTGCAACGGTAAAAATGCGTTGAATCGGCCGCGGTCAGGTGTTATTCAGTGGGGTCACCAGGTTTTACAACAGGTTGACCTATGCAGGATCTCGCGAGCTGGTTAAAACGCTGCCAGCTCGAGCAATACCTCGAAGCATTCACCAGTCAGGACATTACCGTCGAGCTGTTGCCCGACCTTGATACTGACGACCTTCGTGAACTGGGCATGACGCTCGGCGATCGCAAGCGTTTTTTGCGCGCCATCGCCGACAGCCAGACCGATTCGACTAAAAAATCACTCACCGACTCCGAGGCAGAGCGGCGCCAGCTTACCGTCATGTTTGTCGACCTGGTGGGCTCCACTGCGCTCGCTGAATCTCTCGACCCTGAGGACATGAGCGAGCTGGTGCGCCACTTTCAGACCGGCGTGCAGCGTTGCGTAGAACGCTATCGCGGTTATGTCTCGCGCTACATGGGCGATGGCGTGTTGATCTATTTCGGCTGGCCCACTGCGTCTGAAGATGATGCCAGTCGCGCGATCCGCACCGCGCTTGAGATCACTCGCGAAACCATGCTGTTGAAAGCGCCGGACGGGCGATCGCTGGCGTGCCGCAGCGGCATTGCTACCGGTCTAGTGGTGGTCGGTGAAATGATTGGTATTGGCACCTCACAGGAGCACGCGGTGGTCGGCGAGACCCCCAATCTCGCCGCACGCCTGCAGAGTTTGGCGGATGAAAATGCCATTGTCGTCAGCGACAGCACCCGTCGGCTCGCCGGCAATCACTTTCATCTGCAGGCGCTCGGCCTGCATCATCTCAAAGGTATTCGCGATCCCGTGCCCGCCTTTCAGGTGCTCGAAACCCGCGAGGTCGAGAGCCGTTACATCGCGCGGCAGGGTGGCCAGACCATGCCGATGGTCGGGCGCCAGAAACAAATCGATGCGTTGCAGCACAACTGGCGTGCCGCGCAACGGGGCGGACAACAGGCCGTGCTGTTGCAGGGAGAGGCGGGGATCGGTAAATCGCGCCTGCTCTATGCGTTTTTTGATTCTCTGGTTGGCAACCGCTACGGCCAGTGCATTCTGCAGTGTGATCCTGTGCGCAGCGATAGTGCGCTATACCCGGCTATTGCGCTGATCAGCCGGCTGGCCGGCATCCAGTCCACGACAGCCGAATCGACCCGAGCCGAAAAAATTCGCACGCTGTGCGAGTCAGTCCCCGACGTCGCCATACTGAGCGCTAAAGCGGCGGTCTACCCGCTGATTGCCTCGCTGGTCAGCGTCGATGCCGACGCGGTGCGAGCACAGCTTACGCACTTGAATGCACGTCAGCAAAAAGCGCTGACGCTCGCGGCGATCTGCGGCGTCTTGTCTCAGGCGATCCGCACAGAATCTGGCAAACCCGCCTTGTTCGTGCTCGAGGATGCGCACTGGGCTGATTCAACTACGGTGGAGCTTTTACGCTCGATCCTGCAGGGCGCAGACGGCGGCGGTGGCGCCTTGCTGGTCATCACTGCAAGGCCCGAGTTCCAGGCCAGCCAGCTTGCGATCGAACCACTGGAAGTCATCGAGCTTGCCAGGCTCGCCAACGAAGAGTGTCAGCGCCTGATCGCATCGGTGGCGGGACAGCGCTTTTTGAGTGATAGCGTGCTCGAACAACTGGTGCAGCGCACCGATGGTATACCGCTCTACGCCGAGGAGCTGACTAAGGCCATCATCGAAGCCGAGCGCAGTGACGACGGCGACGCATCGACAGCCGCATCGCCCGACATACCCGAGTCGCTTTATGATTCGCTGATGGCAAGGCTCGATCGCTTGCCGTCGGTACGCGAGGTGGCGCAGACGGCGGCTTGCCTGGGGCGCGAGTTTCAGGTCGACCAATTGCGTGAGATCATGCAACTGGATGCGGCATTTCTCGACGGCGCGCTGCGCTCACTGACAGACGCCGAGGTCGTTTTTCAACGCGACGCGCACACTTTTGTTTTTAAGCATGCGTTGCTTCGGGACGCCGCATACGAGAGCCTGCTCAGAAGCAAGCGTCAGCAGATTCATCGCCGCACGGCGAGTGTGTTGCAACAACACTACACCACAGTGACAGAATCGCAGCCCGAGCTGATTGCCTATCACCTGCAGCAGGCGGCACAGCTCGATGAAGCTTCACGCTATTGGCTGCGCGCATCCACACTGGCGTTGCAGCGCGTAGCCAACCCCGAGGCAGTAGCGCATGCGACAGCCGGTCTGCGTTGCCTGGATTCCGTTCAGCCGGCCGATGAAGTCAGTCACACAGCACCATCGCAACGTCGCTACGAGTTACTGTTTGCCCGCGGTATGGGTTTCATGGCAACCCGGGGTTATGCAGCCGACACGGTGCAGGACAATTTCAGTCAGGCTCTGGAGCTGGCCGACGCACTGGGAGATGCCGAACGCTACAGTCAGGCAGCGCGTGGCGTCGTTACAGCGCATATCGTATCCAGCCGATTTGCCGAGGGGTTGCAGTTGGCCGATGCCATGCTCGCGCGCGCCGAGACACCGATGCAGAATTTTTTCGCGCACCGCATGCAAGGGCAAATTTACTTCTGGCAGGCGCGTTTTATCGAGTCTCGTCGCGCGTTTGAGCATGCCATCGCACTCTATGACGGCAGCCACCAATCGCCATTGTCGCAGTGGGATGACGGTGTTTTGAGCACCGGCTTTCTCGGCATTACCATGACCTGTCTCGGTCACACCGATGCCGGCGAGCAGCTACACCGGCAATCGCTTGAGATGGCAGAAAACCTCAATCAGCCGTTTTCAGTTTGCCAGGCGATGGAATCGTGGATCACATCGATTCTGCTGCGCGACGATGACTTCAGCGCATTGCTCGAGCGCTTCGCGCAGATGGCCGATCAGCATCAAATGGTGTTTTTTCAGGCGTGCGCGCGGCTCTATCAGGGGATTGCCACCATACGTTCCGGTGCCCCCGAGCGTGGCGTTGAGATCGCCAGCGAGGGGCTTGAGTTGTACCGCGCCTGCCAGTCGATGCTCGGTGTGCCGAAGTGGATTACCTACGTCGCTGAGGGCTACCTGCAGGTGGGCGATACCGGGCGTGCCACCGCCTTGCTGGACGAGGCATGGCAGGCGATGGATGAGTGGCACAACGATTATTTTCGCGGCGAATGGATGCGCATCAAGGCTGCAACGCTTATGTGTCAGGGCCACGCAGAAGAGGCGCAGCAACGCTATCGACAGTCGATTGATCTGGCCCGCAAGCAACAGGCGAGCTTGTTTGAACTGACTTCAACGCTGGAACTGGCACAATCTCTACCGCGCGCCAGCGGCCAGGACACTCTGGCGCAATTGCGAACCGCCTGTGACGCCTTCGAGAACAATACTGCATTCGGCCATCTGCAACGCGCGCGATCGATGTTGGCGTCCAGCTGAAAACTGATCGTACTCGCCATTCGGTACTGGCACTGTTCATCGTCGCAGAATACTGATTCAATGCGGTCCATGAACTGAGGAAAGCCATGTCAACCACCATCTACGCCGCAAAGAAAATCATCACCATGAACCCCAGCCGCCCCCAGGCGAGCCATGTCGCGGTGCGCGATGGCCGCGTGTTGGCGGTTGGCAGCTTCGAGGATGTCAGTAGCTGGGGTGAACACACGCTGGATGAGCGTTTTGCCGACAAAATTCTGATGCCGGGTTTTGTCGAAGGGCATGCACACGCGATGGAGGGCTCACTGTGGAGCAAGGTCTACTGCGGCTGGTTCGATCGAAGTGACCCCGACGGCGTGACCTGGCAGGGGCTTAAAAGCATCGATGCTGTGATCGATCGCCTGCGAGCGTCGGCGGATGCAAAAGATGACCCCGCAGCGCCGGTGTCCGGCTGGCAGCTCGATCCCATCTACATGAACAACCAACGCGTTAACCGCGCCGATCTGGATCGTGTGTCGGATACCCGGCCGGTGGGTGTACTGCACGCGTCTGGTCATATCCTGAACGTCAACAGCAAAGCGCTGGAGCTTGCCGGGCTGCTGAAACCGGGCGTCGAACATCCCGGTATTCCGTTGGGTGAGGATGGTCTGCCGACCGGCGAATTGAAAGGCCCGGACGCTATGATGCCGGTGGGGCAGCACGTCGGCTTCGAGCGCACACTGCTCGATGCCGATGAAAACGGCCTGCGTAATTTCGCGAAATTGTGCGTGCGCACCGGCACCACCACCATCACCGATCTCGCCTCGCGATTGCAACCAGATGCCGTTGAAATGATGCTGCGCGTCACTGCCGAGGAAAACTATCCGATCTGTCTGGTGCCGTTGCGATTTTTTATGGGGCTGTCACCTGCCGATTTGATCGAGGAAGTTCAGTCACTGAAAACGCGCTCCACTGAACGGCTTCGACTGGGCAGAATAAAAATTGTCGCCGATGGGTCGATTCAGGGCTTCTCTGCGCGTTTGCGCTGGCCGGGTTATCACAACGGCGCACCGAATGGACTGTGGTACATCGCCCCTGATCAGATGGCGGAAATCTATCAGCGCGCACTGCGGGCCGGTATCCAGGTGCACACCCACACCAACGGAGATCAGGCCACGCAACTGGTGCTCGAAAAACTCGCACCTGCGTTGCAGCAGACTCCCAATCCGGATCATCGTTTCACCCTGCAACACTGCCAACTCGCCGACGCCGCGCAAATGCGTCAGGCGGCAAAGCTTGGCATGTGCGTCAATCTGTTTGCCAATCATCATTTCTACTGGGGTGACGAACACTACCGCTTAACCGTCGGGCCAGAGCGCGCCACCCGAATGAACGCCTGCCGCACTGCACTCGACAGCGGCCTGCCACTGGCCATTCACTCCGACGCACCGGTGACACCGCTCGGGCCTTTGTTCACTGCCTGGGGGGCGGTCAATCGCATTACGGCGTCGGGACGGGTGCAGGGCGAAGAAGAAAAAATCACCGTCGATGAAGCGCTCCATGCGATCACCCTGGGTGCTGCCTATACGCTGCACATGGAGGGCGAAATCGGTTCGATCGAAACCGGCAAGCGCGCTGACTTCGCTGTGCTCGATGATGATCCCACCGCGGTGGATCCGATGGCGTTGAAGGATGTTGGCGTCTGGGGCACAGTTCAGGGCGGGCGCGTATTCGCAGCGGATGATCTGTGATTGTCTGACCAGTCCGCAACCGTGGCCGAGCCGCTTGCCGCCACCGTAATCGGCGGCTATCTCGGCGCCGGCAAGACCACGCTGGTCAACCAGCTATTGCGCCATGCCAATGGTTTGCGACTGGCGATACTCGTCAATGAATTTGGCGCCTTGCCGATCGATGAAGATCTGATTGAAGCGCAAAGTGACGATCTGATCTCCATCGCCGGCGGCTGCATCTGTTGCAGCTTTGGCTCTGATCTGACCGCAGCACTGATGGAGATGGCCAAGCGCGAACCGCGCCCCGACCATGTGGTGATCGAATCATCCGGCGTCGCGATGCCCGCTGCAATAGGTGCCAGTATCGGCTTGTTGGATGGTTACTTCGTTGCCGGTATCGTCGTGCTCGCCGATACCGAGACCGTGCGCGAACACGCAGCAGATGAATACCTGGGCGACACCACACTCAGGCAACTCCGCGATGCCGATTTAATTGTACAAACCAAAACGGATCTGGTGGCCGGGCATCAGCGCGACGAAGTCGATCAATGGCTGCGCCAGATCAACGCGCGAGCTGCGATCGTACCTGCCGAGCATGGCCGGATTCCGATCGAAGTCGCACTCGGACAGCACAGCGCTGAACGCGCAGCATCAGAGCACGCCGATCACGCCTATGAGAGCAGGGTCATTGCCATGCCGCATCCAGTCGACCCGGAATCGATAGCCAGCCAGTTGTCGGCGGTTGAAACCGGCGTTATTCGGGCCAAGGGATTCGTTCGCGGCGAGGGCGGGGATACGTGGTTGATCCAAACCGTCGGCAAGCGCTGGCAGGTCCGTGCGCAGACGCATTCGGTCGACGCTCAACTGGTGTGCATCGGATTGCGACAGCAACTGGACTGGCCAATGGTAGACAAGCTGTTGCAGGTCAAACCAACGGATTAGCAGCAAGTTGAAACACTATTGTGCTCGTTCTGATCGGGTTAGTGCACCCGGGCGTTAAATTCTTCCTGGAAAGTCAGCCCGTCGCCGATACGACAGTACCTCAAAGGCCATCGGTTTGAGAGTGATAGACTCCAATGGAGCAGCATCGGATGTTTTCGGCAGCCGTTGCCGAATTTTCTCATGCAGGCTGGTACCCGATTAACCAGAACCCATCGAGGCAATATGCACATCGTCGTCTATGACTGCGTCACCGGAGATGCTCTGACCGAGAAATACGGTCGCACGGGGCCGCTGATCATCCGCTGGATCGAGGGCTACCTGCCGGAGGCAAGTTTTTCGTGGGTGCATATCGCCGGCAATGCCACGCCGCCGATGCCAGATCAGATCGACGGTGTAATCATCTCTGGTTCTGAAAAAGGCGTCTATGACGACACGCCGTGGATGGCGCCGTTGCGCGACAACCTGCAGCAATTGCAGGCGGCAGGTGTGGCGATGTTCGGGATTTGTTTCGGTCATCAGATTATGGCCGATGTCTTCGGTGGCAAAGCGGAAAAGGCAGACAAGGGATTTGTGGCCGGTACGCGTGAATTTGACGTCGATGGCAAAAACCAGAACGCCTATCTCGCGCATCAGGATCAGGTCACTCAAGCACCACCCTCGGCCACTGTGACCGCCTCCGCGCCGCATTGCCCGGTGGCGGCATTGGCTTATGATTTCCCCGCACTGTCGGTGCAGTTTCATCCTGAATACGATCAACAATTCGCCACCGATCTGATCGATATGTTTGGTGCTGAACTGATGAATGCTGAACAGCTCAACGCTTCGCGCAAGAGCTTATCTGAACCGGTTGCAGACGACCTGTGGTGTATACAGGTGGCGGAGTTTTTCAGAACCCACAGCGGTTAGGTGCCCTCGGCCATTCTGTCAGCCATTGCGAGTCTCGATGAACTCACCTCACAAGCAACTGTTTCAGTCTTTCAAGCTCGGCCACCTGACGCTTAAAAATCGCATCGTCAGCACCAGTCATTCACCGGCCTATGCAGATGCGGGCATGCCTGGTGAACGCTACCAGCTCTATCACGAAGAAAAAGCCAAAGGCGGTTTGTCATTGACGATGTTTGGTGGATCATCATCTGTATCGGATGATTCACCGGCATCATTCGGGCAGCTCAATGCCGGCAGCGATCAAATTGTCGCTCACCTGCGCAAGTTTTCCGCACGTATTCATCAGCACGATGTTGCATTGATGTGCCAGCTTAGCCACGCTGGCAGGCGCACCCGTCCGACCGGCGGCAACTGGTTGCCCACTGTGGCGCCGTCAGCGCTGCGTGAGCCGGCTCATGGGGCGATGCCTAAAGTCATCGAAATCGACGATATCAAACGCATCGCCAATGACTATGCGCTAGCCGCGAAGCGTTGCTTTGACGGCGAAATAGACGGTATTGAACTACTGGCATCAGGGCATCTGATTGGCCAGTTCTGGAGTCCGTTATCCAATCACCGCCGTGATGCCTATGGTGGGTCTTTTGAAAACCGAATGCGTTTTGGGCTTGAGGTATTGGAGCGAATTCGAGAATTGGTGCCAGGGCAATTTGTGATCAGTCTGCGTTTCACTGCTAATGAGTTTATCGAAGGTGGTATTGATGAAGAAGAGGGCATTGCGATTGCCCGGCACTATGCGACAAGCGGGCTGGTTGACTGTCTGAATGTGTCCGGTGGTGCCAACTGGACTAAAGCCGGCGTCGCCGAGACGGTGCCGTCAATGGCCTACGCCTCCGGCCGGTTTGTCGAATTGGCTGGCAAGGTTCGCAAGGCAACGGGTCTGCCTGTTATGCATGCAGCCGGTGTGGCCGATTTTGCGACAGCCAATCGTGCCGTTGCCGACGGTCATGTGGATCTGATCGGTATGACCCGCGCACAGATTGCCGATCCGCATCTGGTGCGCAAACATCTGGCGGGGCAGGACGATGCTATTCGTCCGTGCGTCGGTGCCGGTCATTGCATCGACCGTATTTACATGGGAGGCGATTCACTGTGTTTGCACAACACCGTGACCGGCCGCGAGCAGATACTCAGTCATACATTGCAGCCAACCAGTGATCGCCAGTCGGTGGTGCTCATTGGCGCGGGGCCGGCCGGGCTTGAGGCGGCGCGCGTGCTGGCCGAGCGCGGTCATAAAGTTCACGTGCTTGAGGCACACAAAGAGCCGGGTGGACAAGTGCGGTACATCGCCGGCATCGACTGGCGTCGTGGCATGCTCGGCATCACTCGCTGGCTTTATGAACGTTGTGTCGCACTGGGTGTGACGTTCGAATTCAATCGTTATATGCAAACGCAGGATGTCATCGAGTTGCAGGCGGACGTTGTGATACTGGCGACCGGTGGTGCACCGCAGATGGATACGATCGAGGGCGCGGCGCAGTTTGCCAACACCAGTTGGGATCTACTCAACGGCGACATGCCGATCGGTCAGCGTGTGTTGGTCTACGATGAGACAGGTAGCCAGAGTGGTCCCGGTTGTGCCGAAAAGGCCGGCAGCGTTGGGGCACTCACTCAGCTTGTCACACCGGATCGGATGATCGCCCAGGATGTTGGTGTGACCAATCATGCGATTCATCTACGCAATCTTCATCACTGCGGTGTAGAAATCAAAATGGACCAACGACTGTCGAAAATCGAGCGCAATGGCAATCAGCTTACGGCTTATTTTCAGCACGAGTACAGTGGCGTGGAGTCGACGCAGGTCTATGATCAAATCGTCGTCGAGGCTGGCACGGTGCCGGATGATGCGCTTTATAGTGCCTTGATTCCACACTCGGCCAATCAGGGCCTGATCGATCAGCAGATACTGCTCGCAGGTGGCAAAATGCCTGCACCGCTGCCGCTGGCAGAGTCCTCCTTCGCGCTTTATCGCATTGGCGATTGCGTATCCGCACGCGGCATCCATGCCGCATTGCTGGATGCGCAGCGTTTGTGTCGCTGCATTGGCTAACGATGTTGGTGGTAACCGATCATCACTTTTGCGTCGGGCAACTCACTCTGGCCTCACGCGTCATGTGCTGGATGCCAAACTAGTTTCACCCGAAGCGTAGCGGAGAATCTAATGCGAGTCCTCGTCAACGGTGTGCGTTTGTGGTTCGATGTAGAAGGTTCGGCTCTTCGTGCCGGCACCGATCGGCTCGAATCTAAGCCCACTCTCATACTTTTGCATGGCGGCCCCGGTGCTGACCACTCGGTATTCAAACCACTGTACGGCCAACTGGCCGACGTCGCACAGATTGTCTATCTCGATCACCGTGCAAACGGTCGCAGCGAAAAGGGGCCGCGTAAACAATGGAGGATGGAACAATGGGGACAGGACATCAAGGGTTTTTGTGAGGCGCTGGAGATTGAACGGCCCATCGTCCTGGGGTTGTCGTTCGGCGGTATGGTGGCGCAATCCTATGCCTCGCAATTTCCGGATCATCCCGGCAAGCTGATACTGCTATCAACAGCGAGTGTGATGGATTTCGAGGCCTCGCTTGCAGTCTTCGAACGGCTGGGTGGAAATCAGGCGCGCACCATTGCGCAATCCTATTGGTCAGACCCGACAAGCGAATCCTATGAAGCCTATTGTGAAATCTGCTATCCGCTCTATCGACGATATCCGCGTTTTGCCGAGCTGCATGGCACGACACTAAATCACGACGAAGTGGCCCTGGATTTTCATCGCACTGCCGCCACGCCGGCAGGTTTTGATATGCGCCCTGATTTACCACGTATTACTTGCCCGACGCTGGTTATCGTCGGTGAAGATGATCCAATCACGCCGCCGGTTTGTGCACAGACGATCATGTCTCAACTCGCACCAGGTGTCGGCCGACTCGAGAGCTTCCCGAATGCCGGACATGGTGTGGGTGAAGACGGGGGCGATGCGTACTGGACGTTGCTGCGCCAATTCATCGAAAACTGAATTCGCTTTTTTAGCAACGGATTAAAAAAAGGCGACAGGGCTTGCACCCTGTCGCCCTGGAGATCACGCGTAATCAGTGATCAGGCGAGCCAGACAAACTCTGGCCATTCGCAGCCTCCAACTGGTCCGATCGGCACATTCGGCGCGCCCATCAGGTTGTTGGAAATGCCGTCAGTGATATTCACGAAGCACGGAATAACCATGCCGCTGTTCTCGTGAATCAGCGTCTGCATTTCACAGAACATGGCATGACGCTTTGCCGGATCCAGCTCCGCTAGCGATAGCTTGAGCAACTCGCCCATGCGGTCGTTGTTCCAGTAGGTGTCGTTCCACGGGCCATTGGGCGCAAATTGAATCGCCATTTGGGCGTTGGCAGTCGGGCGCATGAACCAGTTGACGACGTTGATCGGCTCTTTCATCCAGACCGCGCCCCAGTAACCATCGGCAGGCACTTTTTTGATTTTCAGATCGAAACCGATCTTCGCGCAGTTGGCTTGTGCCATCAGTGCCACGTCTTCAATACCCACTGCTACCGGTGCGACGTGCAGTTCAGCGGTACTGATGCCAGCCTTCTTAAAATGGAATTTGGCCTTGTCTGGATCGTATTCGCGCTGGGGCAGTTCGTGACAGAAATCGGTGCCGTGAGCGGCGGAAATCGGCTGATCGTTGCCGACGGTGCCTTTGCCTTTGAGAATCCGACTGACGATGCGCTCGCGATCCTGGATGTACTGAAGTCCGCGAACGAAATCGATGTTGTCACCCGGCGCTGCGTTTCTAAGTACACAGATACCCGTTTGCTGAGCCGCTGGAACTGAGTGCAGTTGGGCGGTGGATGATTCCTCTACCTGTCTGAATGCCTGTGGGTCAACGGTCCCCGCAATCTGAATATCGCCCGAGAGCAGCGCATTGACTCGCGCGACAGGGTCGGTGATTGCAGTCATCTCGATCGCATCCAGATACGCCGGATCGCGCCAATAGTTCTCGTTGCGCTTGTGCACCGACTTCACGCCGGGCTCGAAGCTCTCGACGGTGAACGGTCCGGTGCCAATGCCTTCACCCTTCGTTCCGTTCTTGACGACCTTGGCCTGGAAGAGTGCCAGAATCGCCGGCAGATCTGAATTCGGGCTCGACAAGACAGCTTTGACCTCATGCGGGCCCACTTTCTTCCACTCGGTTACCGGCTCGAGCATCGATTTGAACACCGATGTGGATTCTTCGCCGCGGTGGCGGTTCATGGTGTAGACAACGTCGTCGGCCGTCAGCTGTGAACCATCGTGGAATTCCACACCTTTGCGGATCTTGAAGGTCCATTCAGTCGCGTTGGCATTAGCTTCGAACGATTCGGCTAATTCTGGTTGAGGTGTCAAGCTACTGTCGAGTTGGGTCAGGTTGTTGTACACCACCCGACCGCGGGTATAGTCCAGTCCCGAAGTGAACTGGGAGGGATCGAGCGTGTCGTCTGGGCCGTGCACGTTCATCGCCGCACGGACTGTGCCCCCTTTTTTCGGAGTGGCTGCCAGAGCTGCCTGTTGACTGGAGAAAATCTGGTGAGCAGCCGTCGCCCCCACGCCGGTCGCCATGATCATCTTCATCACATCACGGCGGCTCCAGCCTCGTTCCAGTGCTTTCTGAACGCGCTGTGTATCACTGGTATCCAGGCGGGCCTGGTCTTGGTCTTTCTTCGAATCAGTCATCGTTACAGGGTGCTCCTCTGGTGTTATCCATCGAGTTGTTTGGGTCACTGCTCCACCCCCAATCGGCCAGATGTCGTTTTAGAAACTCGTTGCAAGGCGGGTCTAGAGGTAATTCTGCATAGTGTCCTGACTTCATCGTACAGCATCCCATCGCAAATCCCAATTTGGTCGCCGCCAGCGACGGGCAGGCGCCAGCCGGTGTTAATCGGCGTTGGGGCAGGTTTGGCGTGGACTCGGTGACTTGATCAGCTTGTGACCGGACCGTCGCCAGCGGACCTTATAACCGCGTCGGTCCGGCGGTACAATGAGCTGGTGAGCCGGGTCGAGCCGGCGATCGACAACCCTGCACCCGAGGATGCGAAAGTGACTACCCGAGATATTGTTGAATCCAGGCTTGCCGCCGTGGTTGCCGAGCATTCGCCGATGCCGTTTCCCGACGCCATTGATGACGATGATGAGCTGGATGTGTTTGGGCTGGATTCGCTCGCTTTCATGTCCCTGCTGACCGCGATCGAAAAAGAGGTGGGCTATATCCCAAAGCCAATACTCGAGGGCGATCTCTATCCCGAGACCTTTGGCGAGCTGGTGTCTGCCTACGACGCCTGATATCGATGAGAGCCGCCGACCTCCCGCTGTACTACAACATGTGCGCGATTCTCGAGCACAATCTCGATTCGCGCGCAGACAAAACCGCGATTTTGAGCGACGACGGATCGATGACCTTTGGCGAGGTCTGCAGCCAGGTCAATCAAGTCGGCAACGCGCTGAATCGGCTCGGTGTCAGGCTGGGCGATTGCGTCGCCATCCTGAGCCCGGATCGACCCGAGTGGGCGACAGCGTTCTTTGCCATCGGCAAGATCGGTGGTGTGGCACTTGGCATGAATACGCTGTTGAAGGTCGAGGAGTACGATTACATCCTCGGCGATTCGCGTGCCCGTGTGCTGATCGTGCACGACAGCCTGCTGGCAACCATCCAGCCCGTGCTGGCCGGGCATTCAACGCTGCAAAAAATCATCGTCATCGGTGATGCTGGCGACAGCGGACACACAACATTTAACGACTGGATTGCCGGCGAATCTGATTCGCTGGACTCGGCGCACACCCATCGCGACGACTTCTGCTCACTGCATTATTCCAGCGGCACCACCGGCATGCCCAAGGGCGTGCTGCACGCGCACAAGGATTATCCGCTGATCGCGCAGCTCTCCGGTGTGGATGTATTCGGTCTCACGGAAAACGACCGAACCTTTTCGGTGGCCAAGCTCTTTTTCGTTTACGGCATTGGCGGCAACCTGATCTTTCCATGGTATGTCGGCGCAAGTTGTGTGTTGAACGCCGGGCCACCGCGACAGGTAGCGGCCGTGCTGAAAACCGTCGAGACTTACCAGCCGACGGTATTCGTTGGTGTACCCACGGTATACGGGGCGATTCTCGCGCTGCCAGACTTCAGCGAACGATTTCAGCTTGGCTCGATCCGCATGTGTCTGTCAGCCGGAGAAGCGTTGCCGGCACCTGCGTGGCAGGCCTGGAAAGACGCCACCGGGCTCGATATTCTCGACACCATCGGCTGCACCGAGACCTATCACACCTTCATGGCCAATGTGCCCGGCGCGATTCGTCCCGGCAGCAGCGGCAAGCCCATTGGTGGCTACGATGTGCGCCTCGTCGATGATGACGGCAACGACGTACCGCAGGGTGAGGTGGGCAACCTGATGGTGCGCGGTGAATCCACTGCGCTGTTTTATCTGCATCAATACGAAAAGAGCCGCCACACCTTTCGTGGCGAGTGGTTGTTTACCGGTGATCAATACCGCACGGATGAAGATGGTTATTACTGGCACGCCGGACGGGCAGATGACATGCTCAAAGTCGGCGGACTGTGGGTCTCCCCGGTCGAGATCGAAAACGTGCTGAGCGAACACGATGCGGTAAGCGAGTGCGCCGTTGTCGGCCATTACGATAACGCGCAACTGCTAAAACCCAGAGCGTTCGTTTGCCTCAAAGCGGACACTGAGGAATCAAAAACACTACTGGGTGAATTACTGAAACTTTGCGCCAAAAATCTCGATGCCCACAAGCGTCCGCGCTGGATCGAGTTCACAGACGATCTTCCCCGAACCGCGACAGGAAAATTGCAGCGCTTCCGGCTGCGCGAGCAATAGGCGATGGCAGAAAATAAGGGGCCATTGTCGCTCGAAGAGGCAAATGCCGAGATCGCGCGGCTCAGGGCGCAAGTTGCTGCGCACGAAAATGCCGCGGCAGACCGCACGGCCGAGCGCGAGCCCATCGCCATTATCGGCATGGGTTGTCGCTATCCAGGTGGCGTTCGCACGCCCGATGATTTCTGGGCGCTGTTGACCTCCGGCCGCGATATTCTGCGCGAGATCCCCGCCGAGCGCTGGGACGTAGACGCCTACTACGACCCCGAGATGACCGTGCCGGGCAAGATGTACGTGCGCCACGGCCATTATCTCGACGACATCGACCAATTCGATCCGCAGTTCTTCGGCCTGTCACCGCGCGAGGCCGAGAGCCTCGATCCACAGCAGCGGCTGGTGATGGAAATCAGCTGGGAGACGCTGGAACATGCGGGCATCGCACCCGCAAGCCTCAGTGGTGGCAAGACCGGTGTGTTCGTTGGCCAGTACTGGGACGACTACTCGATGCAGCGCATCTACGGCGCCGACAATCGCGAGATCGATCGCTACGCGCAGCTAAGCGGGCTGCGCGGACTGACCGCTGGTCGCATTTGCCACATACTCAATTCTCACGGCCCAGCTATTCAGCTCGACACTGCCTGCTCGTCGTCATCACTGGCAGTACACCTGGCCTGCCAG
>CAZYDV010000035.1:0-27179 GCA_964646405.1 uncultured Granulosicoccaceae bacterium
ATGGTGGAGATCGCTCTCAGTTCGACTACGGCAGTCAGTGGGAAAGTCAGTCGAGCTTGAGCGGTAGCTTCCTGGTCTCGCAGTTAGTCGAGGGTAAAACGATCGGTATCACAGTGGGTACCAGCGATTCGTTTGCCGCCATTGCCGATCTCGAAGGGGTTACTGAGCAGACTACTCGGGTCACGGTATACGCGAAACGCAAGCGCTTCGCCAAAGCATTCAGGCTTTGGGTCAAGAACGAGTCTGAGGCGTGTCCAAGGCTTTGACGATTGACCAGGAGTAGTAGAAAGGCATTGGCACATCAAGTGCGTTGGCACCCACACCATCGAGGCAGCGTTTACCGCCACTCGTCACGCTCGCTGCCTAACGCGGGACCTGAACCCTTTGTTGTCCTTCCACCTGTACTCGATCCGGTACGATCCGCGGGATTGCGATACGCCGCTGGAAAGGATCGAGTGAGTCGGGGCAAGCGCTTCGACGCAATTGGTTGACCGAACAACCCACTCACTTGAACTAGCTGTTTAACCGTCCTTTGGAACACGGTTGGGTGGTGAGAAACTGCGGCCGGGCAATTGATCACTGACCGCGCATGGCCGCGCATCAGAGCATCTCTTGCGCTAGAATAGCGATTGAACAGGGTCAGTGTGAGCGGCAGCTTGTGCTTGTCCTATCAGCTAATTTTCCTCCGGAGACCAATGTGCGCGAGAACCATTTTGAAGACGGAAAATACTGGGTCAGCCCCTACAATTTCGTGCCGGAGGTGCGCGATGGACTGGAGCTTCCCGCCAAGGTAGAGATCCATGACGCGACGCTGCGTGATGGCGAGCAGACGCCGGGCGTGGTGTTTTCCATCGACGATAAAATCGCGATCGCGAAAAAACTGGACGAAATCGGTATCGAGCGGATCGAGGCGGGTATGCCGGCGGTTTCGCCGCAGGATGAACAGGCGATCAAGGAGATCTCCAAACTCAATCTCGGTTCGCGTATTTATACGTTTGCTCGCGCAATGAAAGCCGATATCGACAAAGCGCTGGAATGCGGTGCACACGGGGTGATCATCGAAGTGCCGATCGGCTATCCCAAGCTGACCACTCAATTTGGCTGGACCTGGAAAGACGTACTCAACAAGAGTGCACCGGTGATCAACTATGCCCGTGAGAATGGCCTGCACGCGGTGTTCTTTCCGTATGACACCACACGCGCGCGCGCGGAGGATCTGGAGAACCTCTGCAAGGGCGTGATGGCCGAATCACCGCCTGACTCGATCGGCATCGTTGACACCATGGGGTGCGCGACGCCTGAGGCAATCAAGTACATGGTGCGTTGGGTTAAAGGCATGACCGGTCTGCCAATCGAAATTCACACGCACAACGATTTTGGCATGGGCGTGGCCACCGAGATCGCGGCGGTCACTGCCGGTGCACAATGCGTGCATTCCTGCGGCAACGGCCTGGGCGAGCGCACCGGTAATGCGGCATTGGAAGAACTGATGATCTCGCTGGATCTGCTCTATGGCTACGACACCGGCTATCAGTTTGACAAACTCCCTGAGCTGGGTGAGTTGCTGTCGCGGCTTGCCAATGTACCCATCGCTCGCAATAAGCCGCTGTTGGGTGATGGTAACTTCACTCGCGAATCCGGTATCGGCATACAATACGTCATGCATGACCCGCTGGTGATGTTTGGCACCCATCCGGCGCTGACCGGTCGGGTAGGTGAAGTGGTGCTTGGCAAGAAGAGTGGCAAGGCATCTATTGCTTACAAACTGGATCAGCTTGGCCTGGGTGAAGCCACAGACGAGCAAAACGCCGAAATTCTCGATGCAGTCAAACAGGCGGGAATCAAAAAGCGCGACATCCTCAGTGACGAGGAATTTAAAGCAATCGCCTCCGGCGTGTTGTCGCGAGCAGCCTAACGCCTGCTCCATAACGCAGAGACAGCAGAGAAAACGCTCTGCTGTCTCTTGGCTGTTAGCGTTCGACGATTGGATTGCTCAGTACGCCTACGCTTTCAATTTCTATCTCGCACACATCGCCATCCACCATCCACGCGGGCGGTTTTCGCGCCAGTGCCACACCGGCCGGCGTGCCCATGGCGATCAAGTCGCCGGGCTCCAGCGTCATGCAGGCTGTCAGTAGTTCGATGGTTTCGGCAACGTCAAAAAGCATATTAGACGTATTGTCGTCCTGCATCGTGACGCCATTGACCCGGGTGCTGATCGCAAGCCCCTCGCAGCCGGGGGGCAGTTCGTCTGCGGTGACGAATACCGGACCAAATCCACCGGTCGCATCGAAGTTCTTGCCTATTGTCCATTGTGAAGTCTTGCGCTGGTACTCCCGCACCGAAGCGTCGTTGAAACAGGCATAGCCCGCGATCACGTCCAGCGCATTGGCACGTTTTACATCGCGACATCGCGTGCCCACGATCGCCATCAGCTCGGCTTCGTAGTCCATGGTATCGGAGAATGCCGGTTTGATGATCGGCTGCTGATGCGCGGCCAGTGAAGACGGACCGCGCATGAACACAGACGGGTAGTCAGGTTTGGCATGACCGCCTTCTTTGGCGTGATCGGCATAGTTCAGCCCCAGGCAAATGATTTTGCTCGGGTTGGGCAGCGGGATCGCGTGTTGGATCCCGGCTGCCGACATAACCGCCGCAGCGTCGGCACTGTCTGCGGCCTTTGCCACATCGGCCATGGCGCCGGCTTCCAGCAACCCGCGCAGGGTTTGCGGCAATTGCGGGGCGGCTTTGTCGAGACGGACGATGTCATCACCTCGTGTCACACCCAAAACGCTGTTGCCGTTGTCATCAAATGCTACCAGGCGCATCGGCCAGACTCTCCAGAATCGAGGTTGAAGTGCCAAGCATACCGCAATCCGGTTGTCGCAATGATGTGATAAATTGAGCACCTCTCCGCCGATTCCCTCGCCATGCGATCTTCCCGCGCTTCAACACAGGCTGAATTCGTTTCCAGCAGGAAAAATGGCATTGGCCGGTAGTCCGACTTTGCAATGCGATGTGCTGGTGGTGGGGTGTGGTCCTGTCGGCATGACGGTGGCTGCACTGTTGGGGCAGATGGGGATTGCTACGATCGTGGTCGAGCAGAACCCGAATATCTGCCTGCACCCGCGCGCGCAGACTATCGATGACGAATCCCTGCGTACGATGCAGGCGATTGGCATCGCCGAGCGCGTCGCAGCCGAGCTGGAACCTGCGGCCGGCTCGGGCTACTACAATGCCGACAATCACTGCTTTGCCACGGTGGGCCAGGGCCCGCGCAACTACGGCTATGCCAAGCGCAACTACATGCTGCAGCAGGATCTCGAGCGACATTTACTCGAACGTCTGCGGCAACTCGATAGTGTGGCGCTGGTATTCAACGAGACCATTGTCGAGCTTAGTCAGGATGATTCCGGTGTTGTCGCCGAGGCAGCCAGCGGCTGTTTTTACCAGTCGCACTATCTGCTCGCCTGCGACGGTGGCCAGAGCGGCGTTCGCACCGCATTGGGCATCGAGATGCTCGGCAACACCTATGAGCGTGACTGGATCGTACTGGACACCCTGGACGATCCCGACACCGAGCCTGTCTCTCGATTCATCTGCGATCCACAGCGGCCACATGTGAGTATCTACTCACCGCGCGGCGGGCGACGTTACGAGTTTATGCTGCGCGATGGCGAGACGCGCGAACAGGTACTGACTGACGAATTTCTATTCGGCTTGCTGGCGCCTTTTCGAGAGATTGAGGCAGCGCAGATCACCCGTCGCGCGGTCTATCGATTTCACGCGCGAATCGCCTCCCGGCTACGTGAGGGGCGAGTACTACTGCTGGGCGATGCGGCGCACCTGAGTCCACCGTTCGCCGGGCAGGGTATGAACGCGGGTATTCGCGATGCACACAATGTGGCCTGGAAAATCGCCGGTGTGTTGCGCCACGGTTTTCACACCGATGTGCTCGACAGCTACGACAGTGAACGACGCGGTCCGATCTGGGCAATGATTCAATTGGCCGTGGCGATGGGGGAGTTTGTCATGCCAGTGGGTGAGCAGCAGATCGCGCTGACCCGTTCGCTGATGGCCGCTTTGGAACGTTTTCCAGAGGCGCACGACTGGATTTTTCAAATGAAATTCAAGCCACGGCCGCGCTACGATAACGGGCTTTTCATCAATCTACAGCAACAGGATTTCGAGGCATCTCTGGTTGGAGAAATGCTGCCGCAGCCCGCGGTGATGGACGAAAACGGTCGCACCCTGCTGCTCGATGATGCGATCGGAAACGGCTACTGCCTGCTCGCTCAGGACGACATTGGCGAGCGTTGCATCGCCGCTATGCACAGTGGATTGTGGTCTGCGCTGGCACCGTCGCGTGTGCGCTTGCTGCAGGCCGACGCACCCCATAGCGATGTCATGGAAGACGATGCGCTGCCCAGATTCATGCTGCAGGCAGGCGACGATGATGCGCGGCCATTGCGCACCCACCGCGACCAGATTCTCTTCGTTCGGCCGGATCGCTATATTGCCGGCGCTTTTTTCCCGACCGATGCCGGTGCGTTCACTGCATCCGTATTTGATCTGCTGACTGAACCGGCGAAGCAATAGGTGACTGATACCGCGGTCGATGGTAAAAACCTGTGGCGTGACACGCTACTGACACTGCTCGCCGCACTGGCCGGCGGGGCTTTGTTTAGCTGGCTCGACACACCACTGCCGTGGACGCTCGGCGCGCTGGCTTTCACGATCATCGGTGCAACCACACATGGGCGCACCTATTTGCCTTCTCAGGTACGACTTATCGCCACGCCAATATTTGGCGTAATGATCGGCAGTGCATTTACCGGTGACATCACAGGCCAACTCGGTGCCTGGCTGCTGGTGCTGCCCGGCTTGCTGGCGTTTATGGCCAGTGCCATTGTCGTCGGTACGCTCTACTACCAGACAGTGCTTCAGGTTGATCGCCATACCGCGTTCTGTTCAGCGCTGCCAGGTGGCTTAAGCGAGGTGATTCTGATCGCACCGAGTATGAGGGCCGATACCCGCACGGTCGTGGTATCGCAGGTGACACGCGTGGTGCTGTTGGTTTTTACCATACCGTTTGCGTTTCGGCTGCTCGATGACAGCCTCGGCGGGCGGGTTGCGATGCTTGCCGAAAACGCGGTACCGGCAGACCTTACAGGCTATGCCATCCTGCTCGTCTGTGCGATTGCAGGCAGTGTCGTTGGACAATGGCTGCGCCTGCCGCTGGCGCTGCTGACCGGGCCCATGCTGCTAAGCGCCCTGGCACATGGATTCGACGTCACCGATGCGGTATTGCCCGATCCGGTGATTGCGGCCGTGCAGGTGATCATCGGGGTTTTTGCCGGCTGTCGATTTGCCGGCGTGCGACTGGCTGAAGTCAGACGTACGTTATTGGCATCGATCGGCTGGAGTTGTCTGCTAATGCTGGTCACTGTGGTGATCGCGCTGCTCGGTCAGTGGCTGACTGGCGTCGATTTGCGCGAGCTTATCCTCGCACTGGCACCGGGTGGGGTGCAGGAGATGACGCTGATCGCGCTGCTGTTGGGCGCCGATGTGGCATTCGTCAGCGCGATGCATATACTGCGCATTACCCTGATCGCCGGCGTGATACTGCCGCTGTATCAGGGCGTTGTAAATTCAGATCGGGAAAACGGAGATTGACGCATGGCCGAAGAACGCAAAGCCTACAAGGATTATTTTGATCGGCAGGCGGCCAATGCACTGGCAAAACAGGTGGCGGGTGCGATGCCAGACTTTGACCAAAAGGGATTTGTGCGCCGAGCCGTTCGCAACATCGATTCACTTGAGTTTCATGGTCGTGTAAAGCAGTTTTCCGATGCGCTGCACGCGACGCTGCCCAATGATGTTGCAACGTCACTCGACATACTCACTCGCAGCCTCCCCGAACCATTGCCCGATTGCGAGGCCGTCACCGACGGTTGGCTACAATGGCCAATGGGTCAGTTTATTGCCGATCACGGGCTCGAGCATTTCGATGATTCGATGCACGCGATGACAGAACTCACACAACGCTTTTCATCGGAATTCGCGGTGCGACCCTTCGTGCAACACCTGCCCGATGAAACCTTTGCCTACCTGACCTCACAATTGCAGCACGAGAGCCCGCACGTGCGCCGCTGGTGTTCTGAGGGGGTGCGATCGCGCCTGCCATGGGGGGCGAAACTGAAAAACCTGGTTGCCGATCCGTCGCCGATCTGGCCTATTCTTGATGCGTTGATCGACGATGACGAACTCTATGTTCGACGCTCGGTGGCAAACAATCTGAACGATATTGCCAAAGATCACCCGGCTGAAGTAATCACACGCGCTAAACGCTGGTTAAAAAAGCGCAGGCCACATCGCGAGTGGGTGGTTAAACATGGCTTGCGCACGCTGATTAAAGGTGGAAATCCAAAGGCTCTCGAATTGATCGGGTTTGGTGTACCGAAAGGGATCGGTGCGATGCTTGCCATTAAGCCGCGAAAAATCGCCATCGGTGAGGCAGTGGCGCTTGACGTTACGCTGCAGTCGAAGGCCACGAAGTCCCAACAACTGTTGCTGGACTACATCGTGAATTTTGTTCGCAAGGGTGGAAAGACAGGCAGCAAAGTATTTAAGTGGACGACACTTGAACTTGAGGCAGGGCAAAAAACAACGCTTATCCGCAACCATTCAATGCGACAGACTACCGTCAGGGCGCTGTATCCGGGAAAGCATAAAATCGAATTGCAGCTGAATGGGCAGGTTGTGGCTGAAGCAGATTTTGTGCTGACTAAATAGCGTCCTGGCAACATATGGCGTGGAGCTGCGTCAGAGTGAGATGCAATCGTAGGGGCCGTAAGCCTAAGCGCACGTACCAACTTGCTGCACATCGGTAGGTGCGCTTATGCTTACCAACCCTACGACCTTTCGGTGCGGGTCATTCGTTTTACTGAGCGCCTATGTTATGGAGGGAAGGATGGCCGCCCGCGTTTGTTCCCCGGTTGGAGACCAGGTACCACCTGGGCTGGCAACGATAAGTTCCCGCGGGAACTACCGCGTCTGCGGAAACGCTATCGTAAAACGCGCACCGCCGAGTGCCGGGCAACTATCGAGATGCAATGTGGCATTGTGCCATTCGGCGATGCGATGGACGATCGCCAGTCCCAGGCCGTAGCCGTCATTCGTTGATTCGCCTCGGTTAAACGGTTTCAGTACGTTGTCGCGATTCGCGGCAGCCACGCCGGGACCGTCGTCGCTGACTTGCAGGACCACCTTTTGCTCGCATTGCTGTAGACAAACATGTATCCGCGCTGACGCATAGCGAAGCGCATTTTGCAAAAGGTTGTTCAGCACCATGGCCAGATATTCGCTGCTGCCATGGATGGGCGCAAGCTGTGGTGAGGCGCGAAGATCTATGGCGATGTATTCGTCGTGATACTGACGCAGGCACTCGGCCGCGAGTGTCGCAAGATCCAGTGGCTCGCTTGCAGCGTTGCTGAGCGTGTGGTCCAGCCGCGCAAAACGCAGCAGCGACTCTACCAGCCGTTCCATTTCGTCAAGATCGGTGCTGATTCGAGCCAGGTATTTTTCTTTCGCCCGCGGATTGTCCGTGTCGCTCAGGGTGTCGATACCAAAGCGCAGCCGCGCGAGCGGGGTGCGCAGATCATGGCTGACGGCAGAGCTCAACAATTTGTTGTCTTCAATCAGCGTTTGAATGCGCGATGCCATCCGATTGAATTCTGTCTCGATGTCAGCGATATAGGACAAGCGCGCCGGCTTGACGCGCGCTGACAGATCCCCGCCACCGAATTGATTGGCCACACGGCCCAGTTGTATCAGGCGGCTGATCAGCGGATAGAGCCAAAGTAGCGTCAGTGCAAACATGCCAAGATAAAACAGCGCGGTGAATCCTGCCTGCATGCTCGATACTCGACGTCCCGGATGTTGCTGTAGCGTGACGCTCAGTATCTTTTGCTGCTGTGGCAGATAGAAGTGGATATCCAACTGCTGGCGTGATTCCAGTGCCAGTGGCTCACCGTTTCGAAATTCCTGAGCAAGTTCAGGTGGCAGCGGCAAGGCGCTGGCACTTTGCAGCGCAAGACTGAATGGACCATCGGCAGGCCACTGCTCAATAAATGCGTCAGGCGATGCGTGGTCGTCGAGTGTGAGGGCGAGTTGCTGGCCAAGGCGTTGGTGAATCGAGAGCTCGTCCAGTGGACTGTCGCTGCTGTAGCGATAGAAAAGGTGATCGAGTGCCCAGCCGAGCCCGAAGATCGAGGCGATGACGACAAACAACAACGAGATGGCAAGCCTGCGCATGATTCAGACTCGCCTCACCAGGCGTCCGCAGCAAAGAGATAACCCTTACCCCAAACCGTTTTAATCCGTGTCGGGCTGGTTGTGTCGTCGTGCAGTTTCTTACGCAGGCGGCTGACCAGTATATCGACCGAGCGATTGAAACCATCGTATTCGATGCCACGCAGGTGCTCGACCATCTCGTCGCGCGACATCACCCGTCCCGCGTGGTTTGCCAGTAACCAGAGCAGGTCGAACTCGTTAGTGGACACCTTGATGATTTCGCCATCCAGGTGCACGCTGCGCGATGTAGCATGCAACTGCAGACTGCCAAACTCGAGCCGCTGATCGTCGATGATGCTCTCATTACGCCTGAGAAGAGAATTGATTCGTGCCAGTAGTGCGCGCGGACGCACCGGCTTGACAAGATAGTCGTTGGCGCCGGACTCTAACCCCTGGACCTCATCGGGCTCGTCGCCGCGTGCGGTCAGCATGAGAATGGGGCGGATATAGAATTCACGTGCTTGTCGACACACCTCGAATCCATTGACTACCGGCAAATTGATATCGAGGATCACCAGATCCGGTTGATCGTCTGCGATCAGGGTCAGCGCGTCGTCACCGCGACTGGCGATACTGACCGACAGTCCATTGTCGATCAGGTAGTCGGCGATCCAACTCGACAGTGAGGCGTCGTCTTCCACCACTAGAATGTGTGCCGCCTGCTCGTCGCTTGCCGTCATCAGAACAATCGCCAACTGCGACGCCGACGTGACTTGGACTTGTACACCCACGAGACAGTAACCCGGGCTTGTGCCAGCGGCGCGGGGTCGTTGTCGAGTGTCAGGTGAAACTGGCGATCAGTCTGTGAGGCGAATGAGTAGAGTGTGTTGCCGCTACTGGCGTTGGACCAGCATTTCAGCAGTTGCTTGTCGCTCGCGTCATACAGGCAGTAGTCACCGGCGGTGGCGGCCTGCCAGATCAGTCGCACCCGTTGATAGCAGACCTGTCCCTGCCGCAGCGACACGCATTTGTCCGGTCGTGCCTGTAGCTGCTGTGTGTCGGCTCGCGTGGCCGTCGGTGTCAGCAGCGCAGACAATGCAGCAAGCAGAGTGACAGACAGGGCGGTCAATGTCGGTTTAAGCAAGCACATGGCTAGAAAACGTAGACGAACTGGGCGCCGACCGAGTAGGCCATGCGTCCGGATGCCAGCGGGCTTGCGACGACAGAATCCGGCAGCCGATCGAGTGTCAGGTTGGTGCGGAACAGCCAGTCTTCGTTGATCGGCACCACCGCGCCAATATCTGCGCTGACCAGTGTGCCGCTACCACTGGTGTAGGCTGCAATGGCATCCGACGCCTCGCTTTCACTGACACCGAAATAGTGATCGATAACATCGTCGGAGAAATGCCGCAGGCCGAATAACGCGTGTGCATTCCAGTTGCGTAGCTGCCACGATCGACCGACCAATGCGGCGGCGATCAATCCGTTGTGAGAGTCGGCGATATCATGCCCCAGTTCAAATTGCATCGTGATGTTATCGCGATGATGCAGGCTGCGAAAGCCGAGCGTTAGATCGCCATCGCGATCATCCAGTGCTTCAAAGCCTGTTGCTTCGTTAGGCGAATACTCGCTGAATTGGCTGGACAGGACCCACTCGACGGTATTGTCATGATCTGCCCATGCGGTGTAGCCAAACGCCACGTCGCTAAAGCTGGTATCAATGGTTTCAGCAAAGAAGTTGCGCCATTCTAGTCGCCCTTCCAGCTGTATGTGCAGGCTGAGCCCGCCGTCGTCGGACTCGTCGAAATCTTCGTGTATAAATGCCACCAGTGGCACGCGGTTGTAGACGAGTCCAATGCCGGCTTCGAGAAACCCGCCGGCTCTGCCATCCCTGACCTCGTGGCTGATATCAGCGCTGATCGCTGGCTGCATCGATGCCAGCGCGAATGCGGTGGCGAGCACCAGAGGCTGTAGCCGTTGTAGTTCCATAGAGCATATCCTGTTGCGCCGTCACCGGGAGGTGACACGATTACTATAGCGGTACGGCACGGCCGCCATTTGTAACAGGATGTACAGTCTACCTGCAACGCCGCGCCCGGAGGCGTCCCTGCCCGGGCGCTGCGCACAACAGCGATCTATTCGTCGATTCGGGTCAACGGCTGCTCGGTTGTGGCATACCAGTCACCGACCAGGGTCAGGTCCCAGATCAGGGTGATAAGTGCTGAGTTGTAGTCGATCGCGTACTCATTGGTCGCATAGGAGCCGCCGACATCGACATAGCTCAACGGGCCGGCGTTCTTCTTTGCAAAGCCCGCCTGCGCCAGTTCGTTGGGCCCGCCTACCAACAGGCCGGGTAGCTTTTGTCCGGTACCGCGCGCGATCATGTGGCTGACGTTGCTGACTGCACGTTCGCCGCTTCCGGTGACAAAACTGATGTTCAACGGATTGCGACCCAGCAGGTAATGCACCTGATCGTACGCAGCATCGAGGTAGCGCTGGTCGCCACTCATGCGCCACGCGTGCGCGAGCAGGCTGCCAATCGCTGCGGCCATCTTGTTTGAACCCCAGACAAAGCGGTGATTGGCGAGATGGAAGGGGCTCTGCCGGACGCGCGCCAGCGCCTCGTCGGCTACCTTCAACAGTTTGCGATCGATCGCCCCGTGGGCCGTCGACAAGTGCGCCGCCTGCGGATGCCAGCGCAAGTTGAACATGGCGAGCGCCGAGGGATCTTTCCACTCGAAAAATGCCAGATCCAGATCCGCCAGCAGTTGCACTGCAAGTGTCTCCCAGCGCGGTTCACCCGTGGTCAGAAACATTTCAACCGCGGCGGCAAAGCGGTCGTCGCGATCGTGTGTCAGTGACTCTTCAGTGTCTATCGCAGTGGCACTATAGGGGCCAGAACCACTGTCGTCCCCCTGACGGAAATCGAAGACTTGCTCGGTCTGTCGGTCAAGCCAGTTCCAGGCCCGGTAAGCCGCATCCAGATAGCGATCGGCAAGTGCAGAGTCGTGTTGTCGGTAGACGCGCGCCGCCAGTGCCCAGGCGGCGGCGGCCTTGGCCGTTTCGGGAGAGGAGACACCGTACAGGTAGCGCTGTTGGCGATCAAATTCCGGGCTGACGAGCTTCGACCAGTGCTTACCGCCAATCTTACGATACAGCGCGCCATCGCTGCGTTGCATGCGCAGCATCCAGTCGAGGCCAATGCGCATCTCGGCCAGAATGTCCGGTAGAGAGGAGTGGTTCGGGATAGCGCTTTTGTGTGCCGCAAGATCGTTCGGGTGGCGCTCGTAGCGTGTCAGAATGTCTTGCAACACAATGGCCGTGGTCGCGACGTATTTGCCGTAGTCACCGGCATCGTGCCAGCCACCGTGGGCGGCGATTTCGTGGCCATGGTGATGGACGCCATCACTGTGTGCGACCTGTCCGTCCTGATGGTGACAGGCAGCGTGTGACAGGCCAGTGACAGGATCATCGATCGCAACGCCACAACGTTGCAGATAGTAACTGCGCAAAAGATCACTCAGTACCGGTTTCCACGGCGCATTGTCGATCTCGAATATGTAGCTGCTAAAAGGACCGGCGTGTACGCGATAGTGGCCGGATGCGGTAATCGAACTGAAGTCCAGCTCGTAGATGTGATAATCGGTGTGAATGTCGGCGCGTGGCGCGGGCAGCTTTGCCGTGTGCACAATCTGGTTGTCGGTAATGTCGCGCAACTGCCAGGTGCCGCTCAGTGTGGCGCTGTGGCTGTATAGCAACGCAACCTTGCCAGCGTCTGTGTGGTAGCCTGCCTGATTGCTGACCAGACGCGTATTTTTATCTGCACTGGAAAAGTCAGCCGCCACAGGGTTTGCAGCGAGCAGCGGTGCCGCCAGCGCGCCGAACACCAGGCTTCGCACTGCGGATCGGCAGTGCAGTGATTTATTCATCAGCATAGTGGGATACTCCTGACAATAATACAGTTGGGGAGCTCAAAACCCGCTCGATACGCAGGTCGCGAATAGAAATGGTGCCAGTGTTTAGACGCTGGTCGATAATCAGGCGCGTCTTGTCGTCCAGCCGCAGGTGCCCAAACTGAAGCTGCGTGCCGCCCTGACCAAAGCGCCGGGCATTCGCGGGGAAGTCATCGACTGCGATGCTGATCGATTGCCATCCGGTTGCGGCGGCGTCGATAAAGCGTTCGAGCGGTAAAGTGATCTGGTAATGCCGATCATCGATCAAGCCGATGCCAAGCCCCTCAGCAATATCGCGCGCATTGATGTCCATTCGAATTCGATCACCGGCAACAAGTGCACCTGGCAGTGCCAGCGAGGCGGCAGAGTGGCGCGAGCCGAGTGTGATATCAAGGGTGGAACTGATGCCAGGCTTTACAGTGGCACCATTACGTTTGTCAATCGTCAGGGCGTAGTCGCTATCCATCAAGACTGTCCGCAGGGCTGTGCATGGCTGCCTGCACTGATGATGCAACTGCCGTATCTGCGTCGTCTGATTGCCGCCCTTGTCCTCGATCAAAAGCGTCGCAGTCACTGGTTCATTGCCGAAGTTTCCGATTTCCGACTCGCCGCGCCAGAGTTGAGATAAACGGTTACCAGCACCAGTGAAGTGTCGGCGTGCACCTGAGTCATGACCTTCTAATCGCACTCGCCACGACACCCATTCGCTGAAAGTGGCCTCGAGCCTAACGCCATTCTGCAGTTGCAGTTCACCGGTGATGGCAGGCGGGCTGCCGTCCCGCTCGAAGATCTCTGCGACCCCATGGCGCCAGGCGGCGGCTGCCGGTTTGTCAGTACTGTCGGCGTGCAACAGTCCGAAATGGTTTTCCGCCGCCCCGAACCAGCCACGCTGACGCGGGTTGTCAAGCAGTGAAAAATAGCCGGCACCAAAGACACCATAGGAGGCGAGCATCGGCGTGTAGTCGAGCAGTTGTCGCAGGTATTCCGCTTGACGCAGGGACCAGTTTTCTGCCGAGGACAGTGCCATGTAACCAAAGTACAATGGCTTATCCCAACGCTTCTGCAGTGCGTGTGCGGCACGTTGCACGCGTTCTCGAACGCTCCAGACCGGATTCAGATCGGCACTCTCATTGCCGGCACTGGTCATCAGCATGAATCCAACAAAATCTGAAAGCGCCACCGCCTGCTCGATGTTGTCGAGCGCGCTGTCATCTTCAAACGATGCCCAGTCGCCGATGACAAGACCAACGCGTACATGCGGGGCGCCGTCCTTTATCGCCTGCACGGCCTCGGCTGCGACCTCATCCCATTGCGGCCAGCGCTCGATCCCCTTTTTGTTGAACTCTGGTTCCAGCAATACGATCGCATCGGGCAATTGCTGCAGCAGTGGCACGAGTCTGTCGGTGATATTGCTCAGATAAGCCTCTCGGTTGTCACGTACGAATTGCGGTGAGATCTCATCGCCGAACCACCAGTGCGAAATGACCGGCGTCAAACCGGCCGCGCTGGCAGCAAGTAGCGGTGCGGCCGATTCCCAGCGCCAGTCCGTTGAGCGTGTATACCAGTGCGTGAAGTGGGTGGCGGGCAGCTTGTGCTGTTCGAGGATATTCCAGATGTATCGATAGTGCTTGCCGCTGCCAACCGGGTGATCGTAGTGGTAGCGTGCACCAACGGCCAGAGAGAAGTCGCCACTCAGCAGCTCATCCCGGTGATCCTGCACTTTTAACAGGCGATCGATCGAATCGATTCGGCGGGTGACGCGGGTAAACCAGAACCGCGATTGAAAATTGCCCCGTGGCAGATAAACACCCAACAAATCGTTTGAGATTATCGCGTGTCGATCCCTGATGGCTGCAAACGCGAGTCTTGCCTCTTCCAGTCTGCCCAGTTGTTCGAGCGCGATGGCCTGGCTGTAGCGTGCCGTATCACTGTATTGATCATCGGCCGCATCGGCGATGCGCTGCATCTGGGTCAGTGCCGCGGTGTAATCAAAGCGGTCCATGAGTTCGATATAGGCGTGCAGGTATCGAGCGTCCGCGGCAAATGCAGAATGGGGTGCAGCATGCTGCAGACTACGCAATTGTTCCAGCGCGAGATCATAGTCGCCTCGCTCGCGTGCCGCCATGGCGGCCAGATAGGGCGACAGGCCGTCATCTCGACCCGCTTTTAATCCTTTTTGCAAAATAGCCAGACGAGTTTTCGCAATGCGTTTGTTGACACTGAATGGCTTGCCGGCCAGGTAACGCTGATAATGTTGCAGCGAGCGTTCGTATTCACCCTGCAGTTCGAGCTGTCTCGCCTGCTCGAACAGATCGCCCGATGGCACGGCAGCGCCGGGCAGGGGCCAAGTAATACAGAGAAGCAGGAAGAGAACTGTACGGCTTAGGGGACGAATTGCGGCGCTTGCCAAACCGCGCAAGCTGTGGCTATTCACGGCTGAGCAAGTTGCCCGGTGACAATGAAGAGCCGTGGGCGAGCCGAATACGAATCAGCTCCACTGGTACGCGAATGGCATCTTTTAGAAAGTGGAATTTCGAACCACTTTTATGTACCCAGCGCACCGGTACGCTGACAATGGATAGTCCCATTTTTCGAGCCAGGAAAAGATGCTCCACATCGAAACACCAGCGCGCAACCGTCTGATGGCGGATAATCTGCTGGATCGCAGCGCGACGATACAGCTTGAAACCACATTGCGTATCGTTGTGATGGCTCAGGCCGAGCAGCCGAGTGCCAGTATTGAAGAGCCAGCTTCCGATGCTTCGGCGCCACGGTCGCCCACTGTCAGACAATCGTTGGCGACTGCCGATGGCAATGTCATTGCCCCGCTGCAATTCCGGTAATAATTTTTCTATCTCTTCGATTGGCGTCGATGCGTCGGCATCCATAAAAAGAATGTACTGCCCGTTCGCCTTGCTGCAGCCTCGAGCGACCGAGAATCCCTTGCCACTGTTTGTCAGGTTGCTCATCAACCGGCACGAGGGCTGATGCTTGAATTCCCGCTGGTAGATATCGATGACGCGTACGATGTCGGCGGTGGTGTCGTTGGAGCCATCGTCAACAACAATCACTTCGCTGTGATAGTCCTGTTGATCCAGATAGTCCTTAACCCGGTATAACGTATCGGCGATTCGCGCCTGCTCGTTGTAGGTGGGAATCACCACACTAACGAATACGTCGCGATCAGTCATCAGTGCTGACGCGTCTGGTAGACGGCGCGATACAGGCTAATTTCACCGTGCGTGTTACCAGAGCTGATATCGCTGGTCGCGTAGGACTTGCGATGAATGAGCTCATAGTGAGAGGGCATATTGGCGCGCAGCACCCGGGTTTTCTCCGGTTGGAATCTACCGTCGAGTAACACAAAGTCAAAATTCGCCGTGGCGAACTCGCGCAGCAGCCGGGCATTGGCTTCCGGCGTGCCGGGTTCGGGCAGGGTGTCCATGTCGTACAGATTCTGCAGCGCGATACGATCGAGATAGTGGTTGCGGTGCAGGTAGGGATTTTCACTCAGGATGCGCGACTTGTGGCTCACCTGCTGATCCAGAATCGACATCACATTCCGAGTATCCGGAAAGGCCTGTTCCATTGTGCGTGTTTGTAGTAATGCAAGGACCGTCAGCGCGGTGAGTAACAGGGCGGCAACCGGCAATTGTAAAACCGGCGTGACACGGCGCAGAATCAGCACAAGCCCGGCCGCTGCCAGTGGTGCCAGAAACATGGCGCTGTAGAGTGCATGCTTGTATACCGCGATACGGTTGCCACTGATCAAATGATAGGCGGGCAGGGCGATGGCCAGTAACAACAGTACTTTCAGCAGATGCCGGTTGATGACGGGTAAATCCAGGAACGACTGCGCTCGTCGCACTGTCTTCCAGATGGCAAAGGGTATCAGCAGCAACAGTGGCCAGAGCAGACTGCACAACAACCACAGTACCTGCCAGCCTGTGCTGTTGTTCAGGTGCTGACCTGCTAGTTGCGTATTGAACAATATCTGTAAATCTGCAGCGTTCTGCAGCGCGTAGATGCCCAGAACGAGGGTCTGGAAAATGGCAAAAAGTACCGCACAGGCGCGCGAGCAACCGATCCACAGCAAGATGAAAAACAATGGCGCGTAGACGATGACGACATACTTACTCAATACGGCCAGCGCAAACAAGAGTGAACCACTTATCATTTGCAGTGATAAGTGTCGTCCGGTGGTGTGATGGCAGTGTAGTTGCCAGGCAGCGGTGGCAAAAAGAAAGAAGCACCAGATATCGTAGGTGGCCAGTTTACTTTGAAAGATATGGCTGGCCTGGACGGCGATCAGCGCAGTTGCCAGCAGTGCCAGTGCGCGATCGCGCAGCACGGATACATATAATAGAAACAGTGTCCCCAGTGACAACGCGCCGGGCAGCACGGATAGTGCGCGCGCGCCGTGCTCATAGTCCCAATCGGCTCCCCATCCAATCAGATACAGGGGCAGGTTCGAACTAAAAATATAAGTCTTGGTGGGCCAGACCGATCCATCGAGCAGCAGTCGGCCAGCGAACATGTAGTCGCTTTCATCAATATAGTGACTGTTGTACCCCAGGGATAACCGCAACCAAAGCAGTATCCCGACAGACACACAAACCAGTGCTGCGGCCAGCAGAGTGCTGAGCCAGCTCCGTGACCAAATGATGTCGTCTGCTGTGGGGCGCGCGAATCCTGTTGCTATAGCTGGAGGTGCCATAAGTCCGTTGGTTGCTCGATCCCAGCCACCGCTAGCGGCCGGTTCACAGCGAGATTGAGATTGTCGGCTAAGTGGTTTCCCTATATGTAGACCATGTCACACTGCTCTGTGGTCTGTGAAATTGACTGGCTACTCATTTGCCAACTTTAATATTGGAAATCGTCAATATTGGCAAAATTCCGGCGTTACAGCCGTCATGTGACTCCTGCATGACAGATGTGACTCCGGGCGAGAACTGACCACTGTTGCGATTGTTGGCAACCAGAAGAAAAATGATAAACAGTGCAATGCCAATTTTGATAGTCGAGCGAGAAATGAGCGTACGCTTGTTTCTGATTCGGCTGTTGGAGTCCAACAACTTTATGCCAATTTTGGCCGAAAACGCGGCCGAGGCGCTTGACGTGATTCGATCCGAAGGCGTCAAGCTGGTGCTGTGTGACTGGGATGGGGAGAGCGATGAAGTTCTCGACCTGTGCCGTCGTATTCGCTCAGAAATGGGCCAGAGCTATGTTTACGTGATCGTGCAGTCGATTCAATCCGACAAGGACGCCATCATCCAGGCCATGGAGGCGGGGGCCGACGATTTTGTCAGCAAACCGGTCAACGCACATGAGTTGCTGGTTCGCATCAAGTCATCCAGTCGCGTTATCGAGTTGCAAGATCAGTTGGTATCTCGAAACCAGACACTGGAATTTGCGCACAAGCGAATGTCTGACGACTACGATCAGCTCACTACTGAGCTGATGCTCGCCTCCAAGATGCAGGCGAACCTGTTGCCAGACCCGAAAGAGTTGCGAAACACCTACGCCACCTGGATGTTTAAGCCGGCCAATTTTCTGGCTGGAGATATGTTCGACTACTTCATGGTCTCGGACAATCTGCTGGCCTTTTATGTGATCGACGTGGAAGGTCATGGAATTACCTCGGCGCTGACTTCATTTCTGGTTGACAACATGCTGAATCCCTCGCGTGACGGATTGTGTCGGCGGATGTTGGAAAACTCCATCGACATCAGTGCAGCAGTGGTTAACACCGTAACGGAGCTCAACAAGAAGTTTAGCAACTCCGATATGTATACCCGCTACTTCAGCATGATCTACGGGATGATCAACACCGACACCGGGCGCGTGACGCTCACTCAGGCGGGACACCCGTTCCCGATTCGCTATGACGCCTCTCAGGGCTGTACGCAAAAGATTGGAGAGGGTGGAGTGCCGGTAGGGATTCTGACTGACGTCAGCTACGAGCCGGTCGAGTTCCAGCTCAATGCTGGCGATCGATTGTATCTGTACTCCGACGGGGTGACAGAGTGTATGTCGCCGAATGGCGAAATGTTCGAAACACCGCGCCTTGAAGAGTGTATTGGACAATGGCATGCCACCGATGTAGAGGAAGTGCACACGGAGTTCGAGCGCGTTTTTCGACGCTGGAATGGCGACGCTAAACCATTTGAAGATGATTTGTCGCTGATTTGTTTCGAGTATCGGGGTACTGAAAGTCAACTTGGGGGAGTGAAGAATTATGGCATTTGAAACACACCTGGTAAACGATGTGACGGTGGTATCACCGTCAAACAAGCGGCTCGATGCCGTGCTGGCCCCAAAGCTCAAAGAGTTGGTCTCTGGCCTGGTTGCTGAGGGCAACAATAAAATCGTTTTGGATGTCAGCGAAGTGGAGTTTATGGACAGTAGCGGACTCGGTGCTGCAGTCGCTGCGCTGAAGATTGTCGGCGGGCCAGGTGACATGGCCATCTGCGGCGCTTCGGGACTGGTGGCCGATCTTTTCAAACTGACGCACATGGACAGAGTTTTCACGATGGCTGCGAATGAAGAAGAAGCCGTTGTCAAACTGGCGAGCTAAAGGCCTGCAGGACTCTCGGGGCATCGAATCATGAAACAAAAAAGCATCACACTGACCATCGGCAGTGAACTGGCCAATGTTGCACTGGTCGGCGCGGCAGTCAGTCGCTTGTCGGAATTTTCCAGTCTGAATCGCGATCAGGTCAACCGCCTTGAACTCGCGGTAGTGGAAGCCGTCAACAACGCGATCGAACATGCCTATGGGTATGCCCCGGGGTATGACGTCGAGGTAGAACTTCGCATGGATGACAACGAAATCATGGTCACGATCCACGACACGGGCCACTCGATGCCGAGCAATACAGTCAACACCATTGTTGGTGAGGACTCTGCACCGATGCCGGTGGTCGAGGGATTCAACGACGATCTGCCTGAGGGCGGATGGGGCCTGCTGTTGATTAAGTCGCTGACAGATGACGTGTCTTACAGCAGTGAGGCCGGTCGCAATTCTCTCCGCATTACCTACCACTGCGATAGAGAAGCAGCACTATAACGACAGGCCCGTGTCCGGATTCAAACAATGGATGGGGCTACTGCTAGCGCTGCTATGCTGCTGGCAGCCTGCCGCGGCCACACAGTGCCGCTCACAATCGCTTGACGGCGAGTGGCAACTCACAGTACAGCCGCAGGCTAATACGCCAGCGCAACTGACAAAAAGTGAATGGCAATCAGCGCAGGTTCCGGCCAACTGGTACCTGCAGCGTCCATGGCTTTCCGGCAAGGTGTGGTATCGGCGGATCTTCAGCGCATCGCCAGAATGCCTGACCGTACTGCGATTCGAGGGCGCCGACTACCACTCATCGGTTTGGCTGAACGGGCAGGCTCTCGGGCAGCATCGCGGATACTTCGCACCGTTTGAACTGGGTGCAGGTCACGCCATCGCCAATGGCGAAAACGAACTACTGGTACTCGTTGACAGCCCGCTGGAGACCGAGCAATCGTGGAGCCTGCGCAAAACCACAATCAAAGGCGTGTTGTCCCACCACGATACCCGCCCGGGTGGCGCGTGGTCTGTAAGGGGCCAGGAGCGCAACACCGGTGGTATCTGGAATTCTGTCTGGTTAGATCAACGCGACTCGGCGCGGCTCGGGCCACTGAGCCTGACAGCCGAACCTGATGCGCATTTGCGGGATTGGACTGTAACAGCACGGGCAAGCGTGCAACTGGCAGAGGGGGTGAGGCCCAGTCACGCTGAACTGGTGCTGCGACCCATCAATGGCGCCACCGGGGCTACCTATCGCGAAACTATTAACAATCCCGAATTGGCCGATGGCAAGCTTGCGGTCTCCTCGACCATACGACAGCCGGATCTATGGTATCCAGCGGGCTTTGGCGAACAGGCCCTGTACGAGCTTGAGCTGTCGCTTTACTCAGATGAAAACTTGTTGGACAGGGCATCGCTTCCCACCGGATTTCGCAAAGTGCAGTTTCGTGCTGGAGACGAAACCTTTCTGATCAACAATCGCGCGTTTTTCGTTCGCGGTACCAATTACATCAGCGAGCAGATGTTGTCGACTATGGATGATGATCGCTATCAGCGCGATTTGACGCTGATGCGAGACGCCAATATCAATGCGGTGCGCGTTCACGCCCACATCGAGCGCCAGGAATTCTACCGCCTGGCTGATCGGATGGGCATGCTGGTGTGGCAGGATTTTCCACTGCAGTGGGGCTACAGTGATTCACCTGATTTTCGCGATGAGGCCGTCGATCAACTCACGCAGATGGTCGATACGCTCGGTCATCATCCGTCGATCGTCAACTGGACGCTGCAGAACGAACCGCCTTTCGATGCGTTCTGGATGAAGTGGAAATACCCGGACTACAATCCCGAACAGAATCGAAACCTGGTCGATGAACTTCGACGCAGGCTGGATCAACTGGATCAATCGCGCTGGAACCTTAACTATTCAGCCACCGATACACATCCCTGGCTTGGCTGGTACAGCGGCACCTGGCGGGACTACGCAAAGCCGTCACGATCACGTTGGGTGACAGAGTTTGGCGCGCAGGCGTTACCACACCTGGAGTCACTGAAGAAAATCTTCTTCAGCGAAGACCTCTGGCCAGACAACGATCACAAAATGGAAATTTGGAAATATCGAAATTTCCAGCCGCGCGAGACGTTTGAGATCGCCGGCGTCAGCATGGGTGATGATATCGAATCACTGATATACAACACTCAACGCTATCAATCCAGAGTAACCGCCTTTGCAGCGCGCGCTTTGCGAAGACAAAAGTATGCCGGTGTAAACGGCATTTTCCAGTTCATGTTTAATGAGAACTGGCCGTCTGTCAATTGGGGCGTGGTCGACTACTGGCGCGAGCCAAAGCCTGGCTATCACGCACTGTCTCTGGCCTATCAACCGGTCATGCCGATGATCGACTGGCGAGACGACACATACACCGCCGAGAGCTTCAGCGGATTTGCAATCTGGCTGCTCAACGATCACTGGACGCCTTACCGGCGAGCGTCGTTGACGCTCTCACTGACACGCGATGGGCAGATGGTCGACGATTTTCGTGAAACTGTCGATCTGGCTGCTGACTCGGCCAGCTTGTTGTATCACTACCAGCCTGTGATAACAGAAACGGGGAATTACCAATTGATGCTGTACCTGCACGACACGGATGGTGAATTGCTTGGATCTGACGAGCATCTCTTCAGCCTGACCGGCGGTGTACTGCACGCGGAGGTTGAACAATGAGCGGGTGGATGTTCAACTCGCTTCGTGAAATCCTGACGGATCGGAGCTAGTACAGGCGATGGCGTTCTACTTCGACAAATTCGAGCATCGCAAGCCTGAACCGCCGCTGCCGTATTCGGCAGGTATCGAGCTACTCGCGCAGTTTTTTATCACCATGTCGCTGGTCATCGGGGGCTGGTATATTAGCTGGCGCTGGATGCATTCGCTCAACTACGACGCGTTACTGTACTCACTGCTGCTGGTTCTGGCAGAGACCGGTGCTTACATCGGCTTGCTGCTCTTTTCGTTCAATCTCTGGAAAACCCGCGATGTGCCTCGCAGCACGGCGCCGGGGTCGCTTGCTGACTGCGAGAGATCAGGACGCGGCATTGGCGAGCACGAACGCATCAGTGTCGATATCTTTTTCCCCACCTTTGATGAGGAGCCCGAACTCGTCAGGCTCAGCGTACGCGATGCCAAGAAAATTCGCTATCCGCACCCGATCGACATCCGCATTCACGTACTTGACGACGGACGGCGCGAGTCGATGGCGGCAATGGCGCTGGAGGAGGCGGTCAACTACATCAAACGCGCAGACAACGTGGGTTTTAAGGCGGGTAATCTGCGCCACGCTATGGAGCTGACCCATGGTCAGTTCATCCTGATCTGTGACGCGGACACACGGCCTTTCCCTACCATTCTCGAAAACTGCATGGGTTATTTTTCCGATCCGGATGTGGCCTGGGTGCAGACACCGCAGTGGTTCTACGACATTCCCGAAGGTACCCGCCTGCCCGATTGGTTCGGTCGATACATCGGTGGTGCTGGCCGGTGGCTTGGCAGACTGGTCGAGCGCGTCGTCGGTCCCGTCAGCATCGGTGCGGATCCTTTCGTTAATGATCCGAAGATGTTCTACGACGTGCTGTTGCGGCGGCGCAATTGGGCCAACGCGGCCTTTTGCTGCGGCGCGGGCTCACTGCACCGACGTGAGGCAGTGATGGAGTCGGCGTTGCGTCGCTACGCCGCAGCGGTTGAAAAAACGTTTCTGGAGCGCGCCAACGCGATTCGCGAAGTTACGCGCGAGGCGAATACCGATCCGGCTCTGAAGCGCAAAATGATTCAGAGTGTCGCCCAGATTGAAGAGCTGACGCCCTATAACTTTCATGTCTCTGAAGATATCTATACGTCAATCCATCTGCATTCGGATCCTTCCCGTGTGTGGAAATCGGTTCAGCATCCTGAAGTTGAATCAAAAATGCTGTCTCCACAGGATCTGTTGACGTGGACTTTGCAGCGATTTAAATACGCGGGCGGAACGCTCGATATCGCAGCCAACGATGACTTTCTTTTGCGTCGTGGTTTGCGCCTCAAGCAACGGCTCATGTATCTGGCAACCGTCTGGTCATACCTCGGCGGTTTGTGGAACGTTGTGTTTATGCTGGCGCCGATTATCTACCTGTTTACCGCGGTGGCGCCGGTGTCGGCCTATAGCGCGGATTTTTACATTCACATCATCCCGTTTCTGGTGCTGAACGAGTTTGCCAGCATGTTCGCGTTGTGGGGGCTTGCCGGGTACAAGGCCAAAAGTAACTACCTGGCGTTCTTCCCGATCAACCTGCGCGCGATCTGGACGGTCATCAAGGGCCGCGAGATCAAATTTCCGGTCACACCGAAGCAGCGACAGGAAGGCAACTTCTTTCACCTGGTGCTGCCGCAGGCAATTGTGATCGGTTTGACCGTCGCTGGTATCGTCTATGCGTGGTCAGCGTTCATGTGGCACAACAGTTCACATAGTCTGGCCGGTGTTCTGGTCAATACGTTCTGGGGTCTGAACAACATCTTCGCTTTGTCTGGACTGGTGCTGGCCGCGTTCTGGAAACCTGAAGAAGAACGTGCCGCTGACCCTTCACCGCAGATCGCACAATCGAGTGTACCCGTATGAAAGACAATATCATCAAGGCCAGAAGCCATATTGTTTTTTTGCTCGCATTGCTTTGCGCGTTCTCGCTGGCGTGGTCGCTCGAGAGCATTGAACCACCACAAGCCGCGCTGTCTCGTGTGAAATCAAAGATTGTCCCGTCGCGTAATGTGCCAGAACTCGCAGCACCTCGGGCACTTGAGAGTTGGGAAGTTGAAGCGGCTGAGATTGCCTGGAGATATTTCGAGAACAACTACCGCCCCGAAACCGGTATGGTCAATTCGGTGGATGGCTATCCGGCATCCACCCTGTGGGATACGTCATCTTACATGATGGCGCTGATCGCCGCTCAACGACTCAACCTGATTACTCGCGACGTTTTTCACGTGCGCATGGGCAAACTGCTGGAGAGTCTTGCCAGCATGGACTTGTACGATGAGCAATTGCCGAACAAGTCGTACAATACCCTGTCGCTTGACATGGTCGATTACACCAACAAAATTACCGATCGCGGTATTGGCTGGTCAGCCATTGATGTGGGCCGGGCGTTGGTGCCGTTTAATGTGATTGCGTGGAATTACCCCGAGCACACCGCGGCGGCCACCCGGATAATTCAGAAGTGGGATTTCGATGCGCTGGTCAGTAAGGGGGAGATGATTGGCGCGCAGGTCGATGAGTTGGGCGCGACTGAATACGTGCAGGAAGGACGACTTGGCTACGAAGAGTACGCGTCGAAGTCGCTGTCTTTGCTGGGTAAGGATCTGGATGTCGCCTTCAGCTACGAGAACAATCTGCGGTTTGTCGATGTGTACGGTATCAGTGTTGCAACCGATGCGCGTGAACCGGAAATCTTCAACGCCCACAACTACGTCGTCAGCGAACCCTACATCCTGGATGGCATCGAGTACGGCTGGGACACGCGTTCCAGTGAGCTTGCGTGGCGCGTATTCAACGCACAAAAGGCGCGGTTTCGTGAAACTGGCGTATTGACGGCAGTGAGCGAGGACAACATCGATCAGGCGCCGTATTTTGTCTATAACACCGTCTACACCAGCGGCAAGATCTGGAACACGATCACTGAGGATGGCGAGGATGCATCCGAGTTTCGCTCGTTGAGTACCAAGGCGGCGATGGGCTGGCATATGCTGTATCGCGACGAATATACCCGCCAGTTGATCGATGCTATCGCAGACAACTTCGATCCCGAGAAGGGTTGGTACTCGGGCATATACGAAGAGACAGGCGAGCCGAACAAAGCGATCACGGCCAATACCAATGGCATCATTCTCGAAGCCATCGCCTTTGCGCGTTTTGGAAAACTGGTGTCGATCTATCGGGAAGATACCTGATTACGACTGTACCAGTGGCTCGCTGTTTCAACGAAACTGCAACACCCCGGACCGATCATGCAAGCAGTTGAACCAATAGAAGGACCGATCGACGAACAATCGCGTTCGGGCATTATTCCAGCATCCTGGGCCTATGATGAGTCTTCGGCCTCACGCGATCTACGGATCGACTTCATGCGCGGCTACGTGATGTTCATTCTGGTGATTATTCACGTCGATCTGTTTTCGATCTTCAATTTCATTGTCTGGGAAAAGATTGGTGTGGTGTCTGGTGGTGAGGGCTTTGTGATTCTCTCCGGCCTGATCCTCGGCACTGTTAATCGTCGCAAAATCGACAAGAGCGGGCTGTCTGCCGTGGTAGATTCCACGCTGAGTCGCGGGTTTCAGATCTATCGGGTCAACCTGGCGATTATCGTATCGGTACTGCTGGTGTCGCTGGTGCCGTTTCTGGATCTGTCCAGCATTATGTCCTTTACTAATCACGGTACCGGACAAACCTACCAGCTCTACCCCTCGCTCGATCAGCCGTTCAAGGAGATCGCCTACCGGGTGCTGACGCTCAAGGGTGGGTCACAGCAGACGCAGGTGCTTGGCCTGTATGTGGTATTGCTGCTCGCCTCGCCACTGGCGTTCTTTGCCTTTCGCCATAAGCGGGTGGTGGAATTTCTCGCGCTGTGCTGGATTCTGTACATTATTAACTGGGCGCATCCCTCGCGACCCACAGGGGCGCAGTTCGAATATGCGTTTCCAGTGCTCTCATGGCAGTTGACCTTCTTTCACGCGATGGCGTTTGGCTACTATCGGCAAGAGATCAGCGCCTGGTTCACTGCAGCGCGAATGAAAATTGTCTACTGGGTTTGCAGCATCCTGTTTGTCGCGTTCGCTTTCTTTGCCTGGAACAACCCCAACCCGGGATTGCCCGAGTGGGCCCGGCTCGACTTCATTCCGCCGGATACATTTTCTGCCATCTATGGTGAGTACTTTCGCAAAAACACATTGGGCATCTTGCGCATAGTGAACTATCTCGTCGTGCTGGTTGTGCTCTACCGAATTTTAACCCTGTGCTGGAAGCCGCTCAATCAACTAATGGGTTGGTGGTGTGTGCCTGTTGGGCAGGCCTCCCTGTATGTGTTTATCGTCCATCTGGCGCTCTGTGCAGTCGTGGACAACATTCCGTACTTCAATCAGCTTGGGCCGTTCTATGGTTCGGGTAACATCGCGCTGACGACACTCGCTCACGCGGGTGTCTTGCTGGCGCTGTGGATCCTGGTCGTGAAACAGGTCGCGTTTCGATGGATTCCACGCTAGGTACTGCCCCCATGGTTGCTGAACCATCCAAAGTACTCACTGCGTGGCAACGTTCGTGCAACGGCGTCGTCCGGCCTGTTCACCGTCTGTGCAATACGCCGGCGTGCGCCGGCATCCAATTCTGTTGCAACCCTGATTAATTTCATGTCGCGAGATTCGTCAATCTCACATTTATGTGCCAGCTACAGGCGCTATCGGCAACGCTTGTCTGTTGGCGTGCTTGCATTTGCGCTGAGCGCTACAGCCGCCGCGGCGACCAACACCGCAGACAAGGCCGAAGAAGAAGAGCCAGTCGTCGTTGATCGGTGGGCAGTAGAGAACAACGACTACGGTGACAAGTGGCAGGTTGAATCGAGAGACATGGACACTCGGTGGGGAGTCACGACCGAGCTTTTTGAAGATTCACTCGGCGAGAAAAAGGCCGAGCGCGTACCGATAGTACACCGCGGCGTCACGTTCGATACGCGTGATATCCCCGGTACCGACCAACCAGCGGTGAGCAATAAATCTAAATCTGGTAAAGGCAAGGCTGAAAAAAAGCAGAGTAAAGCCAAGGCTTCTGACAAAAAACCCAAGGTGGCGGCGGCAAAGCCTGCGAAGAAATCAAACACACAGAAGAAAAAATCTGCGCCTAAGGCTGCAGACAAGAAATCTGGACAAAGTTCAGGCAAGAGTTCGGGCAAGAAAGGCAGCTACAAGAAGTATGCACTGGATGTTAACGGTGTCGCTCGTGAGTACTATGTCTATCTACCTGCAGGCTATGAGAAGGGCAAGAAGTATCCGGTGGTCATCGCTTTTCACGGTTTCCAGAGTGACGCCAATGGTCTGCGCTGGCTGATTAAACCCGATAAGTGGGCCAACAAGAATCAATATATAGTGGTTTATCCCAATGCTGTGAAGAAGAGTTGGAATGTTGGCAAGGGAACAGGCTCTGCCAACAAGAATACTGATGACGTCGGCTTTTCCAAAGCACTGTACAAGGAAGTGTTGGCCAAACACCCGGTCGACAGCAACCGACTATACGTCATGGGATTCTCTAATGGGGCGCAGATGGCGGCCTTGTGGGTGTGTCAGATGGCCGGCAAGATTGCCG
>CAZYDV010000036.1:0-27000 GCA_964646405.1 uncultured Granulosicoccaceae bacterium
CAACAGCGAACAGGTTGCACACGGATTTTTGCAAGCGGGTTTTGAATTGATCGAAGAGGCGCAACTGAGTCCCGGCTATCCGTTGTCCTGGCGACGGCTGGTGTTGAATCACTCGCGTTTTACCGGTGGCATTCGACGCCATACCGTGACGCGGTTTGCGGTCGAGGAACTCGGCTTGTCCGCCGTCCAGGTGGAGCTTGCCTCGATGTGCCGTGTCATCTACTCAGCACCTGGCGAAGGTTGGCCACACGCTTATGCGGGCCTGCCACGCGCCGTTGCCGCCAGTCTCGACGCCATCGGTGCATTGGTGTTAGCTGCCACGAGAGGGGATTGTCGTTGAGTCGCGACAGCGGGCAGGCCAAAGGGTCACGCCATTGGGAGCTTGCTCGTGACGCCTGAATTGTTATGGCTTGCCGTGTTCGCCTTTCTATGTGCCGGTGTGATTAAGGGTACCGTTGGCATCGGCCTGCCGACAGTGACCATATCGATCATGGCGCAGGCGACTGACCCGCGCATTCCCATTGCGCTGTTGCTGATTCCGGCGTTGATTACTAACACCTGGCAGGTGGCACGCGGCGGGCAGGTTGTTCGCAGCTTTCGAATCCTCTGGCCGCTGGCCGGCACCATGTTCGTCTTTTTGTTTGTATCGGCGAGATACGCGGCGGTCGCCGCTACCGACACACTGGTGATCGGGATTGGTGCGGTGGTGGTGCTGTGGACGCTGACGAGCCTGATTCGCTCGCCACCGGCCATACCGGATCATCTGGATCGCCCGATGCAATTCATCGCCGGTGCGGTTGGCGGGGTAATCGGTGGTCTGACCGCGATCTGGTCTCCGCCGATGGTCATGTATCTGCTGGCGCGGCGAGTAGACAAAGATGATTTTCTGCGTTTCACCGGCTTCATCATCATCGCCGGCACCATTCCGTTGACGGCTGGTTATCTGTCGACCGGGCTGTTGACGCGCGAGCTGGCCATCTACTCTGTGTTGATGATCATACCGACGCTTGGCGGCTATGCGCTCGGTGAGCGGTTGCGGGGCAGGCTCGATCGCGAGCAATTCCAGAAGGTGGTGCTGGTGGTGTTTTGCGTGATGGGCTTGAACCTGATCCGCAAGGCGCTGGTTCAGTAGATACGCACGCGAGTGTTGCGCAGAAATTCGCCGTATAGCTGGAGTTCAACTTCAGATGCGCCAAAGCTGGCCGGCAGCCCGAACTCCTCGGCGCTGACCGTGCCGCTGGCGTTGAAGGCCAGCGTGCGCTCACCGGTAATCGGGTTGAGCGCGGCGCCAATGAAGCGCGAGGTCAGCACGATCGGATGACTCACGCCTCGCAAGTCCAGAGTACCACTGATCTGCATGGTGTCCTCCGAGACAATGTCTATGCCGGTGCTGGTGAATCGACCGACCGGAAAATTCCGGCTGTTGAAGAAGTCGGTACTGGCGAGTACGTGAGTCAGCGAGGTGTCATTGGCAGAGGCGCTCTGCAAATGAATGATGGCTTCAAGCCGCGTCTGTTCCGGGTATTTTTCGTTGAAGTCGAGGCTTGCCTCGAATTGATCAAAACTGAGCAAGGTGTTGTCTTGCTCAGCGACAGGTGCGTTCAGGGTCAGGAACGACAGGCTGGGCGCCAGCACATACTCGCCGATCGGTAGTGGCTGCACTTCACTTTGATAGTCGGGTGGCGGTTTGGTGGTGCAGCCGTTGCTGACGAGAACGGCCAGCGCCAGAGCCAGAACGAAGCCCGGACGCGTCACAGCGCGTTGTTCTAGATTGGCGGTTGTCGGCATGAGTAAAAACGACCTCGACAAATTCTGCGCTGCAAGAGCAGGGTGCACTGTCGCAGGTAGCTACACCTAGCGGTAGACCCCGTCCCAGGGCTCGCCGCTGACTTCGGCATGCTTACCGTCAGTGGATACCTCTGGTCGGTTGAGGGTGAACATGCTGTCCTGATTGACCACCGAATAGTCCATGTATCCAAGCCGGGCGATGGGCTGCATGCTCGCGATATCTACTATGCCATCTTTGATGTAGGTTTCGTCGATGTAGACGCCGACCACTTCGCAAATCACAAGATTGAAGCAAAAGTCCTTGTCCGGATCGGGACGTGGCAACGGCATGCTTTTCCAGTAGCGGCATTCGAATGCCGCCGGGCTGATCGCGACGCGCGGCGTGCTGACGAGCTCGCAATCGGCGGTTTCAAGCTTAGCCAGGGCGAATTCATCGACGTCGCTGTCAACCGTGGCGCTGCTCAGATTCATCGCATCGCGCAGCGCCATGGTGGCCAGCGAGCAGGTGCACTCGCGTGTCTGCTCGATATTGCGCAGCGTGTCTTTGCGGCCACCAACCGAGAACGCGACCATCGGTGGCTGATCCGAAATACCGTTGAAAAAGCTGTACGGGGCGAGGTTCAGTTCGCCCGCGCTGTTGCGTGTCGAGATCCAGCCGATCGGGCGCGGTACCACCAGTGCCTTAAACGGATTGTAGCGGAGCCCGTGGTTGTTTTTCGCAGTGTCGTAGTGCATGAGATCGCTTGATGGCGGGCGCTGCAGTATAGCGCCAGCGGCTGCTGTCAGTACACCATCGAAGCCACCTGCTGCGCGCAGACTGGCGTAGCCCGGAGCGGGTCGCTATGATCTGCGCTGCCCCTCGAGATGCGACTTAAATGAGCCAAGACCACCTGACCATACGCCGCCCGGATGACTGGCACCTGCATCTTCGCGATGGCTCGATGCTCAGTGCCGTGCTGCCCGAGACCACGCGCCACTTCGCGCGGGCGCTGATCATGCCGAACCTGGTGCCGCCCGTGGTCAGTGGCGATCATGCCCGCCAGTACCGCGAGCGGATTCTCGCAGCGATTCCCGAGGGCCAGCAGTTCGAGCCGCTGATGACGCTCTATCTCACCGAGACGACGCAGGCCGATGATGTCGTCGCGGCGCATCAGTCTGGTTTGATTCAGGCGGTCAAACTCTATCCGGCCGGCGCCACCACCAATTCGGACTCCGGGGTGCAGTCGATGGATCGGGTCACCGGCGTGCTGGAACAGATGGCACAGAATGGTATTCCGCTCTGCGTGCACGGCGAGGTGACAGATCCAGCCGTCGACATCTTCGATCGCGAGGCGGTCTTCATTGAACGAGTATTGGCACCGTTGCGCGAGCGGATTCCAAAGCTGCGAGTTGTCATGGAACACGTCACCACCCGCGATGGCCTGCAGTACGTGATGCAGGCGGGAGAGAGCATGGCCGCCACCATCACCACGCATCACCTGATCATCAATCGCAACCATATGCTGGTCGGCGGTATCCGCCCGCACTACTACTGCCTGCCGATTGCCAAGCGCGAGATGCACAGGCTGGCCCTGCGCGAGGCAGCTTGCTCGGGCAGCCCGCGCTTTTTTCTCGGCACCGACAGCGCACCGCATCTTCGCCATCTGAAAGAAAATGCCTGTGGTTGCGCCGGCGTATTTAATGCCAGCAACACGCTATCGTGTCTGGCGCACGTGTTTGAGCAAGAGCAGTCGCTCGACAAACTCGAAGCGTTCGCCTCGCTCAACGGTCCGCGCTTTTATGGTTTGCAGCCCAATCCGCAAACGGTCACACTGTCACGGCAGACTGAAGCCGTCCGCTACCCGGCACAGATCGATACCGACGAAGGGCCGGTCACCGTATTTGATCCTGGATTCGATCTGCACTGGTCGGTGCAGTAAACGGGCAACGGTTGCGCCTGAGCCTTGATTGCGGCTGGTATAATCCGGCCGATTCAAAAGTGTCGAGTTGCCTTGCATGTTCCAGAATACCTTTCCGGATGATCCGTCTATGGCGTCGCTGGCCGCCAGTATGCTGCTGGAAATCGAGGCGGTGCACTTTCGTCCCGACCCGCCGTACAAGCTGACTTCGGGGTTGGCCAGTCCGGTGTATATCGACTGTCGCAAGCTGATTGCCTATCCGCGCATTCGAGCGGCACTCATGGATTTTGCCGTGGCCAAGCTGTATCGCGACGTCGGCTTCGAAGCCTTTGATGCGGTCGCCGGTGGCGAGACGGCGGGCATTCCGTTTGCCGCCTGGATTGCCGAGCGCATGGGGCTGCCGATGCACTATGTACGCAAGAAGCCGAAAGGCTTCGGGCGCGATGCGCAAATCGAAGGGGACTTGCGCGAGGGACAGCGCGTGTTGCTGGTTGAGGATCTGACTACTGACGGTGGCTCGAAACTCAAGTTCGCCGATGCACTGCGCGATGCGGGCGCGCAGACTGCACATACCCTGGTGGTCTTCTACTACGATATCTTTCCCGACACGCGATCACGGCTCGCTGATCGTGGCCTGACGCTGCACCATCTGGCGAGCTGGTGGGACGTGCTGCGAGTCTGTCGACAACACCAGCATTTCGATGCCAATACGCTCGATCAGGTCGAGCGGTTTTTAAACCAGCCGTTGCAGTGGTCGTCAGAGCACGGCGGCGCCTACGAGCCGGTTACCTGAACATTACTGAGCGAAATAAATTTGAGCAGGCTGTAACAACGCGCCATCCGCAGGGTAAGAACTGCTAACCGGAACGACGGATAGCCGTTGCAAGACATTGCCCTGCAGATACAGCGAGTACTCGAAGGCGACATCGACGCCTTTGCCTGCATCGTGACGCTCTACCAGACTCGGCTGTTTCATTTTCTGGGGCGAATGGGATTGTCGCAGGGGCAGTGCGAGGACGTCGTCCAGGATACTTTTATCAGAGCGATGCGGCACCTGCAGCGCTTTGATCAGGGGCGCGCAAGCTTCACCACCTGGTTGTTCACGATTGCACGCAACCTTGCGTTAAATCTCATCGAGCGCGAGGCGCGGCGACCGGTAGCCGCTGCGGTGGAGTTGACAGCGCTCGCTGATCCGGCTGCAACACCTGTGGAATCAGCCGAGTACGATGAGCTGCTGGCGCAGTTGCGTCGATGTCTGTCGGCGCTTGATGTCGTGGATCGCACCGTGTTGGCATTGGCATACGACAACGGTTTTTCCAGTCGTGAGGCGGCGGCGATTGCGCAGTGCTCACAGGCGGCCTATCGCACGCGACTGCACCGTGCGAGAGCCAAACTCAGACAGTGTCTGGAGCATGCCAATGCGATCGAATAAACCCTCTTTTGAGCTTGTCGAGCAACGCCTGCGCGACGGGCTGGTATATGTACCGGACGATTTCACCGAGCGAGTGATCTCGCAAGTCACCCCTGCACGGCGCCACAGACTTTTGAGTCGATGCCTTCAGGTGCTGTCGTGGTCAGGGGCCTGTGTGGGGGGATGTCTGGGGTTGGCGCAAGTGCTGCGCTTCGTCTTTGGGATATGGCTGGCCAGTGCTGCCGGCTAGCCGCAGAAGCATACGGGAGACAGTCAGGGTGTCTGAAATCAACCATGAAGTCGCCAACACCGGCACGGCAAGTCGCGCTCGAAAGCCGTGGCTTGCAGGGATCATGTCATTGTTTCTGCCGGGTCTTGGACAGCTCTACAATGGCGCAGCCAATCGCGCGATCTGGTTTTTCATTGCCTTTAGCCTGCTGGCGTTGCCGTTGATGGTGGTCGTTGCACTCGCACTGCCGGGGCAGTTGCTGTTGCCCGGTTTGGTGTGTGCGCTGCTGGCGTCGTGTGCAGTGTGGTTCTGGTCGATCGTTGATGCGGCTGTAGTCGCCCGCAGACAAGGTGCGGGTTTTCGCCCCCGACGCTGGCAAACCAGCGGTTTGTATGTGCTGGTGCTGTTGGCAGGTGCCGGGGTGATATTGCCTGCCGCAATCGGTTACGTGCGAGATCACCTGGTGCAGGCATTCAGGGTGGTGGGTGCCAGCATGGAGCCCGGCATCCTGCCTGGCGAGTTGTTTTTTGTCGACAAGCGTTACAACTGTCCGGAGTGTGCGGGGCAGGTACAACGTGGCGATGTAGCGGTGTTCGTCTATCCCAACAACCGCACACGCTACTACGTAAAACGCGTCATCGGTTTGCCGGGAGATGAAATAGTGCACGACGGCATCGGCTGGATGGTGAATCAAACGCCGCTTGCACACGGGCCGATGCAGGAATCGCTGGGGGCTCGCCAGTGGATGACGAGCGGTGAAGATCACGCGCCTGTACCGAGTATCGAGATTCCCGATGGTCACGCCTATGTGCTGGGCGATAACCGTGACTCAAGCCGCGATTCACGTCACTTCGGGTTGGTGCCGCTGGTGGATATCGTCGGCGTCGCCCGCCAGGTTTGGTTTTCGCGTGGCGACGACGGCATTCGATGGCATCGGTTGGGGGAGCAGCTGACAGCGACTGATTAACGAATCGACTACTACCTGCCAAATTTGGCAGGGTAGCCTCAGACGATGCGGGGATTAAAGATCGTTGTGATCTCGGCGCTGACCGATTTGCTGGTATTGATTTGCAGACTGCGCTGGATGGCTTCCTGCAGGCTGCGATCGAAATGCCCCAATTGGGTTTTCTCGTTGTCAGCGGTAACAAATGGCACGCGAATTTCGCTGCCAGGTTCGATCGTCACAGGGCCATTAGCGGTCAGATCTTCAAGGCTGAAGCGACCCGGTTCAGCGACAATATGACGCGGTTGCATTTCGTTGATCGTGGCCGGAGTGTTGGATATGTTCTTGATTATAAGATGGATATCCGATTGCGCCCACGAGTGTTCGACTTGCACTGAAAACTGATCGGCACTTGCGCTGGTTGAGAGGGTAGTGGGGGTGTCGGTAGTATTATCGGCCTGCAGGGAAGTGCCACCTGCTACGGCGGTGGTAACGATACCGAGAGTCATTAACGCCTGACGGCGAGACTGATCCATTGAGTTATGCTCCGAGACGCATCTTTTAGAAACAGTGTGTTTTTAACAGCTTCGACATATTTAGGCGCAATCATTAGGCAAAATCAAGCGGGTTATCAGTCGTTTACAATTCCTGTGGAGACTATTTACAGTGGCTGATCACAAGCTAAGAGATAAATCAGAAGATGGTCTAATTGACTGTCCAAACGTTTTGATGTAGCGCCTTAAGATTGAAGACGTACAAACCGAAGTGCGCTTGCACAGTGTGCGTCCTAAGCTTGAGCAGGTGACAACGTAATAACCGTCATCTCCGAAAAGGTGCCAAGGCGCATGGTGGGGCCCCATGTGCCGGTGCCGCGCGAGACAAACAAAGTTTTACCCGCTTCGGTAAAAATACCGGCCATCCGTGGAAACTGCCGTTGCACCAGCAAGCCAAATGGCCAGATTTGCCCGGCATGGGTGTGGCCTGCCAGCGTCAGGTCAACCCCCGCGTCGCGGGCTGCTGGCCAGCCGTCAGGACGGTGGTATAGCAGCACGCTATATTTGTCGCGGGCCAGAGAGATGCCCGTCATCTGCGTCGATACCTGCTTTGGATTGTCCGCATCGTCGATACCGATGATCTGAAAGGGGCCATACTCAACCGATGTATTGCGCAGCACGATGACACCGTTGGCTTCGATAGCCGCGATCGCCGCGGGCAGATCGACATAGCGCTCGTGATTGCCAATGCAAAGCCAGGCCGGGCAATTCAATGCGCTCAGCGCAGACAGGAATTGCCGGTCGACCGCACTCGAATCGATTAGATCACCGGTGATGAAAACGCCGTCTGGTTGATGGCCGATCACGTGACCGACGACCTTCTCGATAAACTTGCTGTCGCGCGAACCGGCGTGTACGTCACTCAGATGGACAAAGCGATAGGCGCGATCCAGCCGGTTATCGCTTAAATGCAATTTCGTATGGCGAATCGTCAACGCCGAGTGCAGCCCCCAGGCGCCCAATACCAGCCACAGGCTCAGCGCGACCAAGCCCAGCGAGGGGCGCGGCAGCATCCATAACAAGGGCGACGTGAAAATCACCACCGACATCAAAATACCGGTCCAGCCCAGCAATTGCATCGCCGGCCAGCGCTTCCTCGGGTTGGCTGTCTGCACCGAGCGCCACATCCAGAGTGCGGCCAGCGGCGCCAGTGCCAGTGCCACCAGCAGCGCGGTGCCGGTCGGTAAGTCCATGAGCCAGAAGAGCAGCACGCTGACAGGTGCTGTGACGACGATCCAGATGATCAGCGAAATGGCCGCATAGGCTTTTAACCCTGTGCGGCGCGGTCGATTGGCTGCCAAAGACGGCTGCTCCGGAATTCAAAGGCGCAATGATACCGGTTGGCGGCAGCCGGGGAGTGTCGCGTTTGGCGCGTTTGAATCTATTTCTTTTGCACGCGTGCAGAGGCGCCGGTGGATTTACGTCGCAGGTAACCGGCGCCGGCCGCCAGCGGCAGCAGCAGTGCCGCCCAGGGGTCGAGTGATCCGGTGCCAGTAAAGTCAAGGGTGACACTGGCGCCAAAGTTGACTCGATCGTGGTCGTAACCCTCAAACAGCAGCCCACTCCAGTAGTGTGAGTCGTGCGGACCGTATTCGGTTAGCAGCACGTGCGTTCTGGCGTCGTATATCTCGATATAGTGATCGTAGCGTCCGCTGGGGTAGCCAGCCTCGAGTTCGGTTTCGACCGTGACAGTATCGTCCGCTCCACTGCCGGAAATCGTGAACTGACCGGTGACGGCGTACTCATTCCAGGGTCCACCTTCCAGACTCAGGTAAAGCACGGCATACACCGGCGCAAAGTTCCGCACGGTATCGACATCGAAGGAAATGCCAAATCCTGAGTAGTGACCGTCTTGATCGTAGTCGAACGAAAGCTGGATGCCGGCTGAATAGATCCAGAAATCACCCAGATGTGCGATCTGTCGCCGATCCTCGCGCGTTGAGTTCGCTTGCTCGCCGGTGCGCAGCGCCGGATAGTGCGCCGGCTGACGGTGCTCGCCGATCGTGCTGGTGGACAGTCTGGCTGCACCGTCGTTGGCGATTGCAGTGGGGCTTGTCGTTGCCATCAATGCGCTGAGCAACAGGGCGAACGGTGACAGGAGTGAGCGGATGCGTCGGCGGTGGTCCACGAGTGCCTCACTGGCTTTTCGAGTAGTAGAATGCATCAGAACATTTGCCGCCTGAATCGATTCTGAACTGCGCGGCGCGTGGTGCCGGCGTCGTCGTCATGCACGCACAGCGACGACAAAACGTTCATCCAGCCCGCCTTAGAGTTCCAACCGTCAATCCGAGTGAGACACCGTTGAAATCAAAAACGATCTGGATAACCGGCGCGAGCTCCGGCATTGGCCGGGAACTGGCATTGCAGCTCGCGGCTGCCGGCCACACGGTGATTGCCAGTGCCCGAACTACTGAATCTCTCACTGCGCTGGCACAAGAGGCAAGTGGCAAAGTACTGCCCCTTGCGCTCGATGTCACCGACGAGACGCAGATGCTGGCGCTGGAAGGGCGCCTGCGGGCTCTGACACAGCGGCTCGACCTATGCGTGGTCAACGCTGGAGCGTGCGAGTACCTGGATGTATGGGACCTGAACGTCGACCAGCTTCGGCAGGTGTTTGATGTCAATACGACCGGTGCGGTCAGCACGGTCAAGGCAGCATTGCCGCTGATGCAGGGCGCTGAGCCGGCGCGGCTGGTGGCGGTCAGTTCGATGTCGACCCTGATCCCGTTTGGCCGCGCACAGGCCTACGGTGCGTCGAAGGCTGCAATGGAGTACTTCTTTCGCTGCTGTGAGATCGATCTGGCCAACAGCAATATTGATGTGACGATTGTTCGGCCCGGTTTTGTCGACACGCCGCTGACACAACGCAACACATTCAAAATGCCATTTCTGATCGAGCCACCGGAAGCGGCACGTCGAATGATCGCCGGCATCGAAGCCGGTCAGCGCATGGTCGCGTTCCCCCGGCGGCTCAACGCGGTGCTGCAGGTGCTGCGCTATACGCCGTTTCTATGGAGCCGCTGGCTGGGGCCCAAAATGGCCGGTTCATCCAGCTAAATTGTTAGAAAACGAGAATTTATAACAACAGCATGACAGATTCATCCGGTATTGCGGCATTCCGAAAATCCGATCTGGGCAGCGCGCCGCGCCTGCAGGCACTGGCGAAGGCCGCCGTCACCCGGCTCCTGCAGAAAATGCGACGCGGCTGCCTGGTCATTGAACACAACGGTCAGATCGATCGCTTTGGCAACGTCGATGATCCATTGCAGGCGACGATTGTGGTCGAGAGCGTTCAGGCCTATCAGCATGTGCTTCGAGACGGAATAGCCGGAGCAGGGGAAGCCTATGCCGCCGGTCTTTGGCGATCACCCGATCTGCTAGCAGTCATTCGAGTATTCTCAGCTAACCTGCAGATGATGGCGCGCGTGGACAGTGAACGATCGCTGGTGAGTCGGCTTACATCCAGAGTTCGCGAATTCCTGACGCGCAACTCCAAAGGTGGATCTAAAAAGAACATCACCGCGCACTACGATCTGAACAACGATTTTTTCGCGACGTTTCTCGATCCGCAGATGATGTATTCCTCGGCGATTTTCCCAACCGCGGACAGCACGCTGGACGAAGCGTCTGTCCACAAACTGGCACACATCTGTAAGACACTCGATATCGGGGCTGGCGATCACGTGGTTGAGATTGGCTGCGGTTGGGGAGGGTTTGCAAGTTACGCTGCTCGCGAAACCGGCTGCCGCGTCACCGCGATTACGATCTCACAGGAACAGTATCAGTTTGCGATAAAACGGGTGGAGTCCGAAGGGCTGCAGGATCGGGTGGAGATCAAGATGTGCGACTACCGGGATCTGGAAGGTCAGTACGACAAGCTGGTATCAATCGAGATGATCGAGGCCGTCGGGCACCAGTACTTTGACACCTATTTTAAAAAGTGCAGCGAGCTGCTGAAACCCGATGGAAAAATGTTGATTCAGGCGATCACCGTTGCGGATCAGCGTTATGAACAGGCCAAGAACTCCATCGATTTTATCAAGCGATATATTTTCCCCGGCGGCTGTCTGCCATCGATCACCAAAATCGCTCAGGTACTCACCCGCCATACCGATTTGCAGCTTGTGCGAATGGAAGATATCACCGAACACTACGCGCGCACGCTGGCAGCGTGGCGACAACAATTCTACGCGGCGACCGACGACATCATGGGTCTGGGGTTCGATCGCGATTTTATACGGCTATGGGAGTATTACCTGTGTTATTGCGAAGGCGGATTTCGCGAACGAATAATCTCTACCGTTCAGTTTGTCGCTTGCAAGCCGGACTGTCGCGCCGTGCCATCGATATGACCCGCGTGACTGATCGCCAAGGCAGGCTCGCGTGGCACCTGGCGGTGTTGTGTCTGCTGGCCTGGTCAGCGCTCAGTCTGCGCGCGCAAGCGCAGGAGCCCAACACCCGAACGCTGTCCGAGTTTCAGGCTGATAGTTATATTGTCGGGGCCGCCTCACATCTGACCAGTGGAGAACTGCTGTACACCGAGACCTGGGACGACGCACCGGACGCGGCACAAGCGACCATTCGCTATTGGGCGCCCGACGGTGCCGCGATCGCCTACAAAACACTCGATTTTGCCGATTCCAAATTTGCGCCAAGCGTGTTTCAGGCAGATTTTCGCCACCGGCGCGGTTTCGAGGTTGTGCGCGATGGCAGTGAGATGACCGTGCGCAAACTTAAGCTTACCGCCGGCGCGCCACTCGATTCTGCGAAAAAAGGCCGTGCCACAACGGTCGAATATGGCGAGAAACTGATCGTTGATGCAGGCTTTGATCGCTTTGTACTGGCCAATTGGGCGCGACTGCTCAGTGGCCGCAGCGTGCGTTTCAATTTTCTGCAGATCGACAAGGCCCGCCTGATTCCGCTGAAGATCAAATTGAGAAAATGCACCGCTCAGTTTGAAATCGAGGTGCGGTGTTTCTCTCTCAATATCGACAATCTGCTGTTGAGCAGATTCGTCAAGCCCATCGTGCTGACCTATGAGCTGGAGCGACAAAGACTGCTGCGTTACAACGGGCTTGGGCAACTGGCCGGAGCGGATGGCAAGGGACTTGTAGTGCAGATTGACTATCGATATCGCGACTGAACGGAACAACGGATTGAAAACAACCTACGTCGATCAACCAGACGGGCCCGAGCGCTACCAACTATTGAGTTATGGCTCTCTCGCGTTTCCGCTGGCGGCGGCGTTCGTGACGTTACAGGTCATCGTCCCCACGTTTTATGCCAGTGTCACCGGGCTCAGTCTGTCGGCGATTGGCCTGATACTGCTACTGGCGCGTTTGTGGGATACGTTCACCGATCCCATCGTCGGCTATCTCTCAGACCGATCACCCGCCCGCTTTGGCAAGCGAAAATTGTGGGTCGTCGTCAGTGCGCCACTGGTGTGTATCTCGGTGTGGATGCTGTTTGTACCGGGCACGCAACCCGGCGCCTACTACCTGTTGTTCTGGACGCTCGCGATTTATGTCGCCGGCACCATGTCGATCGTGCCGATGAACGCCTGGGGTGCCGAGCTGACCAGCGACTACCAGCAGCGCAGCCGGATCACCGGCACTCGCGTCGCATTTGGTCTGGCCGGTACGCTGGCGGCGCTGATGGTACCGGTGCTGGTGGGTGCCGATGCGACCAGCTCGCTGGCCGGTGCGCTGCGCGCGATTGCCTGGCTGGTAGTGGTGACGCTGCTTGTGGCCACCGCGCTCAGTTGGCGGTTTGTGCCAGATAACAGTGACACCACGCTGCCTGAATCGGTGTGGCGAGATTCATTTAAATTGCTGCGCGAGCCCACGCCGTTTCGCAAGCTGCTCGGCGCCTTTTTGTTGAACGGTATCGGCAATGCCATACCCGCGACCCTGTTCCTGCTGTTTGTCACTCATGCACTGGGCGTCCCGCATCAGGCGGGCCCCATGCTGTTCTGTTATTTCATCTGTGCGGCCTTGTCGGTGCCATTCTGGGTGTGGCTGGCGGGTCGTGTGGGCAAGCACCAGGCCTGGTCAATCGCGATCATTCTGGCTTGCGTGTTTTTCATCTGGAGTCCTTTTATTCCCGCCGGGCAGGCACAGTGGTTTTATCTGATTGTGATCGGCACCGGATTTGCCACGGGCGCCGATCTGGTGCTGCCGTCTGCGATAAATGGTGATCTGATTGAATGGGACGCGCTCAATACGGGCTACCGTCGACCGGGGCTTTTCTTTGCGCTGTGGGGGACGACAACAAAACTCGCGTACGCGCTGGCGATCGGCATTGCGTTTCCATTGCTGGATTTTCTTGGCTTCAGTGCCACTGGCGACAATAGCCCCTCGGCACTAACGGCGCTGGCCTGGGTCTACTGTTTGCCTTGCGTGGGATTCAAAATTGCCGCCATGCTATCGATGCGCAATTATCCGGTCACTCGCGAAGTACACGATCAAATGAGAGCGCAACTAGCGCAGCGGGATGCTGCGCAACCTGGAATGTCAGCCTGAAGGAGCCACCATGAAAAACATCACGAAACTATGGGTTGTTGTGTGTGCGATTGTGATCAGCGCCTGCGCCAATCACAAACTGGGTGACCACAGTGATCAGTCTCCGGCGTTCGATCTGGTGGCATTCTTTGATGGCAAATCGGTGGCGCATGGTCAGTTCCAGGATCGATTCGGCAAAGTGCGGCGTCGTTTCAGTGTCGATATCGAGGGTAGCTGGGATGGCGAAAAGTTAACTCTGATAGAGGATTTCAACTACGACGACGGCGAACAGGAAAGACGTGTCTGGCGCATAAGAAAAGGGGCCACTGAGAATAGCTGGACAGGTTATGCCGATGGCGTGGTCGGACAGGCGCATGGTGAGGTATCCGGTAACGCGATGCACTGGCGGTATCAGTTCGATCTGGCCACGGGGCCGAACAAGACCATGCGCGTGGTCTTTGACGACTGGTTATGGTTGCAAACGCCGGATCGTCTGCTGAACAAAGCCTATGTCTCGCGCCTCGGTATCGACATCGGTGAAGTCACTATCTTCTTCGAACGCGAGGGTGCTATTTGATGTCGCGTGATCGGCTGCAAGCCTACGCCACTGCCTACGAAGCGCTGCGGCCCGATAATCTGGATGCGCTCGGCAAATTGATGGCCGATGACCTTGAGTTTGTCGATCCGTTTAATCATCTGCACGGGCGCACGCAGGTGCTTGCCGTGTTCGAGCACATGTTTCGCACCGTGGACAATGCACAATTTGAAGTACTGGACAGTGCGATTGGCGACAACGCCAGTTATCTGCGCTGGCGCATGACCGGCACGACGCGCGGTAAGTCTAACCCGATCGACCTGCAGGGTATGTCCGAGGTGCATATCAACGCCGAGGGTCTGGTGGCGCGACACATCGATCACTGGGACAGCCTGTCTCAGTTATTTGCCCGGCTTCCCGTGTTTGGCTGGATTGCCCGCCGCATTATCAAGGCGCTTGCGGTGCACTGATTTTATAGTCTATACGCCGAGGTAGCGCTCGCGCAGATCCGGGTCCTGTTGCAACTGGTTTGAATCACCGCTCCAGACCACGGCACCTTTTTCAATAATGTAGTGACGATCAGACAGTGCGAGCAGGTCATTGATGTTTTTGTCGACCACCAGAATCGATAGACCCTGCTGTTTGATGCTGGTCAGACAATCCCAGATTTCACGCCGCACCAACGGTGCCAGGCCCTCAGTAGCATCATCGAGAATCAGCAGCACTGGATTGGTCATCAATGCACGGCCAATGGCCAGCATCTGTTGTTCGCCGCCGCTGAGCAAATTGCCCATCGATGACATTCGCTCCACCAGGGCGGGAAACATCTGCAGTACGCGCTCGATGTTCCAGGGATTTTCATGTTTCTGGCGATTGGCGGCAGTGGCCTCAAGGTTTTCCCTCACTGTCAGATTTGGAAATATCTGTCTGCCCTCCGGTACCAGGCCGATGCCCAGCTTGGCCACCCGATACGGGGCCATCGGGGTGATGTTGTGATCTCGAAATTCAATCCGGCCACTGCGCGCCGGCACGATGCCCATGATTGAGTTGATTGTTGTGGTCTTGCCCATGCCGTTGCGGCCCAGTAGCGTGACGACCTCCGCGTCGCCAACTTCCAGCGACATACCAAACAGCGCCTGGCTCTCGCCATAGAAAGTCTGTAGCTGGTTTACGCTCAGCATCATTCGGCGTCCTCGCCAAGGTAGGCGCGGCGTACATCGGCATTGGCCCGTATTTCGTCGGGGCAGCCAGACGCAATCACTCGGCCATAGACCAACACGGTGATGCGATCGGCCAGTGCGAATACGGCGTCCATATCGTGCTCGACCAGCAACATGGTTTTTTCCCCGCGCAGACTCTGCATGATTTCGATCATGCGCGCCGATTCCTCCGGGCCCATGCCGGCCATCGGCTCATCGAGCAATAACATCTGCGGACTGGTGGCCAGCGCCATGGCGATTTCAAGCTGGCGTCGCTCGCCGTGCGATACCGCAGAGGCAAGACTGGAAGCGCGTTGCTCAAGACCCACACGCTGGAGGAATTCCAGCGCCGGCGCTCGCAGGCGCTGGTCCTCGCGTGCAGGCTGCCAGAATCGGAACGAGTGTCCATCCTGTGCCTGCACTGCCATTGCGACGTTGTCGAGCGCCGTCATGTCGGCGAAGATCGAGGTGATCTGGAAAGATCGGGCAAGCCCTGCCAGCGCGATTTCGTGAGCGGGCAGGCGGGTGATGTCGCGACCGTTAAAGGTCACTTTGCCGCTATCGGCGGGCAGCAGCCCGGACAACTGGGAGATCAGCGTGGTTTTACCGGCGCCGTTGGGGCCAATCAGCGCATGCAGCTCGCCGTGGGGTATCTCCAGGCTGACATCGTCAGTGGCGCGCACGCCGCCGAACGACTTGTTCAGGTGTGAAATTGACAGCGCAGTATCGGTCATGGGCGGCGACCGGTCAGACTGTCCAGCGCGCCGCTGAGTCCGCCGCGTAAAAATAGTACCGAAAATATCAGCAGCAGGCCAAATGGCAAATGCCAGTAGATGGTGTAGCCGGACAATACTTCTTCCAGAATGATGAACACGAGCGCGCCGACAATCGGGCCATACAAATAGGCCGCGCCACCGAGAATGACAATGAACATCAGTTCACCCGATCGCGTCCAGTCCATCATTTCGGGCGAGATGAAGGTGGTGAAATTGCCCAGCAGGAATCCCGCATAGCCGCACAGTGCACCCGAGATAACAAAGGCGACCAGCCGGTAGCGATAGCAATCGACGCCAATTGCACGCATGCGTTGCTCGTTGGCGCGTGCGCCGCGCAGAACCATGCCAAAGCGCGATCCGGTGATGCGATGCACTAGATACATTGCTGCCAGCAATGAAAGGTAGCAGAGTCCGTAGAGGGTAAGCGGATTATCGAGGCTGATTACCGGAAATTCTGATCTAACGTCGATCGTCAGGCCGTCGTCGCCACCGTAGGTCTCGATCGATACGATGGCGTAGAAGACCATCTGGCCGAACGCCATCGTGATCATGATGAAGTTGACGCCTCGCGTGCGCAGGCAGATTGCGCCGGTGATAAGCGCAAACGTGGCGCTGACACCAATCGCCAGCAGCACGTGCAGCCAGCCATTATAGGAGGCGATGATGTCCATGCCGCCGTAGGTCGCGTGATAGACCGGCACGCCCACGGCATAGGCGCCAAGCCCAAGGTAGGCCGCGTGTCCAAACGATACCAGCCCGCCGTAGCCCAGAATCAGGTTGAGGCTGGTGGCGGCCAGCGCCAGTATCACCAGGCGGGTGAATACGTCGAGCCAGAACGGATTGCCGCTCAGGAACAGGGCCGGCGGAACAACCGCCAGCAGCAACAGCAACGCCAGCGCAAAGAGATTGAAGCCGTTTCCAGAAGTGGTGTCGGTGCCTGAAGTCAAGTTGGTGTCAGCGCGTTTTAGGTGGAAACAGGCCCTGCGGGCGTATGGCGAGAATAATTGCCATCATGATGTAAACCAGCATGGCCGAGACGGCAGGGGCTGCGGTTTCCGCCGCCTCTGTAGACATCAGCACCTTGAAAAGGTCGTCGAGAAACGATCGGCCCATGGTGTCGATCATGCCAATCAGAATGGCGGCGACGAACGCGCCTTTCATCGAGCCGATACCGCCGACGATGATGACGACAAACGCAGTGATGATGATGTCATTGCCCATGCCGATCGAGGCTTCGGTGATCGGTGCGATCAGCATCCCGGCCAGACCGGCTAGCATGGCACCAATTGCAAATACGCCGGTGAACAGCGTTGTGATGTCGACGCCGAGTGCACCCACCATTGTGCGATTGGAGGCGCCGGCGCGAATCAACATGCCGACGCGGGTGTGATTCACCAGCCAGTACAGGCCGCCCGCCGCCACCAGACCGGTGCCGATAATCAGCAGCCTGTAACTCGGGAAGGTGACGCCTGAGGCAAGTTCGACCTGACCGTTCAGCCAGGCGGGTAGCGGGATGGCGATGCCCGACGGTCCCCAGGCCAGATGTACCAGGGTGTCGAGACATAAAATCAGGCCGAATGTGGCGAGCACATGATCCAGGTGATTGCGTTCATAGAGGTGGCGTACCACCAGCCACTCGAGCAGCCAGCCGGCCAGCGCGACCAGCGGCAGTGCCAACAGCACTGCGAGTACGAACGAGCCGGTGAAGAGTGTCAGCGAGGCACAAAAAAAAGCGCCCAGCATGTACAGCGATCCGTGCGCCAGATTGACGAAATCCATAATGCCGAACGTCAGCGTCAGTCCGGCAGATAGCAGAAACAGCAGCACGCCCAGTTGCAGGCCGTTGAGCAGCTGAATTAGAACAATTGAGGATTCCATGGCGGGTGACGGGAGGGGGCGTGTGCCGCCCCCTCGCATTCAGCTCATGCTACAGCTTGCACTCGCCGGCGTAGACGTCCTGGTGATTTTCATAGACGGTAGAGTCAATTTTGGTCGTCCAGTTGCCATCGGCGTCCTCGACTACAGTACGGCTGTAGAAGTTCTGGATCGGCATGTTGTTGTTGCCGTAGGTGAACGGGCCACGCACCGAGTCGAAGCTTGCAGCTTTCATCGCCGCGCGCATGCCATCCATATCCGAGGTATCGCCATTGACCGCGTCGACTGCCGATTTGATCAGCATGATGGAGTCGTAGGATTGCGCCGCGTAGAACGACGGGTAGGTGCCGTATTTTTCACGGAAGTCGGCGACGAATTTGTTGTTCGCCGGCACGTCGAGGTCGGGGCTCCAGAATTGCGTCATTTGCGAGCCGAGCACGCCTGTCATGCCACCGGCCTGCAACTTGGGCAGCGCCAGTGCATCAACGGTGAATACGGTGTAGAGCGGCAGGGTGTCACGAAGGCCGGCCTGCTCGTACTGCTTGATGAATGACGGGCCAGCTTTGCCGGGGTAGAAGACAAAAATGCCCTCGGCACCTGAGGCTTTCGCCTTGGCAAGTTCCGCAGAGAAATCCAGTTGCGCGTCCTTACCCCATTTGGTCAGGTCTTTGCCAAGGATCTCGCCTTTGAAGGTGCGTTCCACACCGGCGACCATGTTCTTGCCTGCCGCATAGTTGGGAGCCATCACGTACAGTGACTTGACGCCCTTTTGGTTCAGCACTTCGCCCATAGCCATGGGGGTTTGATCGTTCTGCCATGAGGTGGAGAAAAAGTTCTCGTGACACAGTTTTCCGGCGACCGGTGATGGACCGGCGTTGGCGCTAATCAGGAATTTGCCGGCGTCGAGTGCCGATTTTCGCGAGGCGAGCAACACGTGTGACCAAATGAAGCCTGCGACAAAATCGACGTTGTCCTGTTTGACCAGCTTGTCGGTGGCCTGCTTGCCAGTCTCGGGCTTGAAGCCGTCGTCAGCCATGAACAGCTTCACCGGCTTGCCGCCCATGGTGTTGTCGATGTGTTCGAGTGCTAGATTGACCGCCTTTTCCATATCCTGACCGATCGAGGCGGCAGGTGTGGTCAGTGTGGTGACAAAGCCAATTCTGACTTCATCAGCGGCGAACGCCGCGGGTGCGGCAATCAGGCTTGCCAGCAGTGATCCTTTGAGCAGATTTTTCATAGTAGTGGGGTTCCCCAGCGTCGGCGCCGATTTGTAGACGGCGTGGATGGATAGTGTTTACGGGCGACTTATTCTGCCACCTTCGCCGCAATAATTCGCAATTTGGTTCGCATGCCTGTCATCGGGGCGGCGATCGGTTATCAGGGCGCCGCAATTCGGTTTGGCAGACTACGCGGCAAAAATATTTATTTCAAGCTTAAAGTAACTGTCATGCCGATGGTTGAACCGCGCCGATAAGCTCGATGGTTTTATCGGGCTGGTCGAACTGTGGCGCGTGTGCACAGTCTGGCAGGAACGCAAGCTCGCACGAGCCGGATGTGAGACGGGCGATGGTGTGTGGCTGATCTGCGCTGCCGTATTCGTCATTCTCGCCCTGGATGACGCACAGCGGTGTGTCGATTCGCGGTAGCAGCGGGGTCAGGTCCCAGTGTCTGAATTCCGGGTTCAGCCAGGCATCACTCCAGCCGCGAAAGGCGTTGTCGGTGTTGTGATAGTGGTAGCGTCGCAGGCGCTCTGGTAGATCAGTGGTGGCGTATTTATCCGCCGCGGCGCGGATACAGTCGATGGTCAGATCCTCAACAAAGACATGCGGCGCCAGGCAAAACGCTGCATCGACGCGAGCGCCTCCGCGATGATGATCGCCGGCAAGATAAATCAGGCTGATCGATGCGCCATCGCTGTGACCGATCAATCTGATCGTTTCAGCCTGTAATTGGTCGACAATTGCCGGCAGCCAAAGCTCGGCCTCGTCGTGCATATAGCTGACCGGACGCGGCAGCTCGATCGGCGTCGAGTGGCCGTAACCCCGTCGTGAATAGGCCAGTACCGGGGCCTCCAGTGCCTCGCTGAGACGGGCCGGGAAGTCGCGCCACAAGGCGACGCAACCCAGGCCCTCGTGCAGCAACAGGTACAGCGGTTGAGCACGAAATTGTTGGCCCCACAGGCGATATTCGATCGACTGTCCGTGGATCTGCCAGAACGAAGTCTGCGACACCGGATTGGCTAGCTGCGCAATTTGAAGCGCTGTATCTTGCCCGTGGCAGTCTTTGGCAAATCGTCGGTGAACTCAATCCAGCGTGGATGCTTCCATAGCTCGATATGCTGCTTGACGAATTGCTTCAGCTCATCGGCCAATGCGTCTGACGCGTCGATTGATGGTTGCAGCACCACGTAGGCGTAAGGTTTTTCATTGCCGGAATCGTCGGCTCGTGGCACCACCGCTGCCTCCATGACCGCCTGATGCTCGATCAGCGCTGATTCAACCTCGAATGGTGACACCCAGTTGCCACCCGACTTGAACATATCGTCGGTGCGACCGCAATAGACGTAGTATCCCTGCTCGTCCAGATAGTATTTGTCGCCGGTCCAGGTATCCGTGCCGGCAAAGGTGGCGACGGTTTTCGCGCGCAAATTCCAGTAGCCGCTGGCGGCCGATTCGCCCTGCACGACGAGTTCGCCTATCTCACCGCGGGCAACGCTGGCACCACTTTCATCGCGCAGGTCGAGTTGGTAGCCGGGCACCGCCGTGCCGGAACTGTTGGGTTGCACCTGGCCGCTGCGATTGCTCAGATAGATGTGCAGCATTTCGGTCGAGCCGACGCCGTCGAGCACCTCGCAGCCAAATCGCTGCTGCCAGCGTTTGGCGATATCGGCGGGTAAGGCCTCGCCGGCAGACACGCAGAGCCGCATCTGATGCGAGCCGCGCTCGGGCGTATTGGCGGGATCGGCGAGGATGGCTGCATACAGCGTTGGTACACCGAAAAAGATAGTCGGCTGGTGGGCGTTCAGCGTCTGCATGACGGACTCTGGCGTCGGGCGGCCAGCCAGCAGCACCGCGGTGGCGCCGACAAACATCGGAAACGTCATGGCGTTGCCCAGGCCGTAGGCAAAGAACAGTTTCGCGGCCGAGTAGACGATGGCCGATTCATTTATATCGAGCACCCCGCGTCCATAGTGCAGCCCGGTCATGTAGAGGCTGCTGTGACGGTGCATCACCCCTTTGGGGTTGCCGGTTGAGCCCGATGAGTACAGCCAGAAGGCTACTTCGTCGCGCTGGGTGGTGACACTGTCTGTGCACGGCTCGTGCGGTGCCAGCAACTGCTCCAGTGAGCGGTGGTTTGCATCGGACTCGCCATCGACGATGACGGTTTCGAGCTGTGGCAGCTTATCCAGGATGGGGGCCACCACTGGCAGCAGGGCTGCGCTGACAAACAGCACTCTGGCGCGACAATCGTTGAGAATGTATTCGTAGTTGTCGGTGACCAGCAAGGTATTGAGTGCCACCGGCACCACGCCCGCCTTGATTGCGCCCCAGAAGACCGTATGAAATTCCCGGCTGTCCAGCATGATCATGGCAACCCGATCTTCCTGCCGCAGGCCCAGGCTCGACATCGCTGTTGCGGCGCGACCCACGCGCTCGGCCAATTCGCCATAGCGGGTCTGGCCGTACTGGTCGATGATGGCGATCTTGTCGCTGCGACCTTCGCGTAGATGGCGATCGACAAAGAAGTCGCAGGCGTTGAAAGCGGCGGGCATATCGCCAGCGCTTTGCCAGGGCTCGGCTTGGGTGCTCATTAAATCGCTCCGTTCTCGTCGTGGATCTGCTCGCCATGCGCGTGCAACCTGCATGGTATTCACCTGACACGGGGGCAACAAGTGCAGAGTAAGCATTGGCGTGGAATCGTATGTCTGTGTCGTTCGTTCACCGGGCCGGGCGCTGGCGCTGGTGGTGCGTTCGCACAACGATGCGGTTGCAGTACACTGGCACACCCGGCGCCGACTACGCGACTTCAGTTTCACCAATCGCAATGGGTGTCCGGCTCATCATCAGCGTGCGACGAGGTCGACTTGAACTACTCGATGAATTCGGATTTCTACACCGATCCGGCCATACTGCAGGCCGAGCGCGAACAAATTTTTTCACGCCACTGGTGGTTGCTCGGCCCGGCCCATGAATGCGAACACGCAGGCGACTACCTGGCCGATGTCGTTTGTGGATGGCCGATTGTCGCGATGCGTGGCGACGACGGGCAGCTACGTGCGTTTCACAATGTCTGTCGCCATCGAGGTGCCCAACTGCTCGAGCCCGGAAGTGGCAACTGCGGCACCGTGCGTTGCCCCTATCACAGTTGGCAATACGCAACTGACGGTCGCTTGCTGAAAGCACCGCGTTTTGCTGATGCCGATCTCGATACGGACGCACTGGGGTTGTTTGCGCTCGACTGTCGCGTCTGGCACGGCATGATCTTCGTCTGTCCCGCGACACCCGATGGCCAGCCGGCGATCGATTTTGATCTTTGGCTCGGCAGTCTGCCGCGGCTGATCGACCCGTTTGATTCGATCGACAGCATGGAGTATCACGGTAGCTTTGTGGTCGAGGGACGTGCCAACTGGAAGACCTACACCGACAATACCGTCGAAGGCTATCACCTGCACAGCGTTCACCCCAGGCTTGCCAAAGCGGTGGCGTCCGGCAATGTGGAGATCGCCTCATATGATGACGGTGCGCTGGTCGCCTTTCATGTGGGCTATGGTGAAGCGGCGGCGGCGGCGAAGCTGCGCGGAGATGCCGGCATTTGGACGTACAAGTTCCCGGGTTTTCAACTGGCCATCAGTGACAACGCCTTCAAGATCGAACGCCTCGAACCCACCGCTATCGACCGGCTGCGCTCGACCAACTGGGCCTGGTACCGAAATCTCGATGCCGCCGAGCGAGAAGATTCGTTTGCCTGGAGCAGAACCGTGGTCGAGGAAGACATCGGCATTTGCGAGAAAGTGCAAGTCAATCTGGCCGCCGGTATTTATTGCAGCGGACCCTTGTCTCCCATCGAAGAACCACACGTCGCGACCCTGCAGCGCTACTATCGCCAACAGCTCGGCGCACCTCACATCGAGAGCAAGTCATTATGAACAATGCGTTTTCTCTGCAAACACGAGTCGCAGGGGGCGGCAGCAAGCCGCTGGACTACTGGGGTGCCGATTGCGAATACGGTGTACTGCGAGACGTGCTGTTGGGCCCGGCACAACATTACGAGTGGCTGAAAACCAGTTCGGTATCGAAAAAAAGCATCCGCCGGCGCTACCCCTTCAATGCGCAAACCGCCGTGGCTCAGCACTCAGAGATGGTTGCCGCCTACGAGTCGGCCGGCGTCACATGCCACATCCTGGAACCCGATGAAGCACTGCCTTACCAGATATTCGCGCGCGATTCCTCTGTGATGACCCCCTACGGCGCAGTCATTACCAACATGGCCAACTGGTGGCGACGCGGGGAAAATTTTCGCGCCATACAAACCTACGAGAAGCTGGGTATCCCTATCTATGACTACGTAACAGCCGGCACCTTCGAGGGCGGGGACTTCAACGTCATCGAGCCCGGCACCGTGCTGATTGGTTGGGAAGGCGATGAGGGGCGCAGTCAGCTCAGTGCTGCTGAACAATTACGCGACTGGTTCGAAGCCGAGGGCTGGGAGGTGATGCTTGCTGACATCGACCCCTTTTATGTTCATATCGATCTGATGGTCGTCATGCTGGCGCCCAAGCTGGCAGCGGTTTGTCTCGAGAGCACGGATGCCAGTGTGGTTGACTGGTTGGCGAGCAAACAGATCGAGATTATTCCGGTACCGTTCAAGGATACGCTCGATCTGGGATGCAATGTCGTTGCACTGGGCAATGATCGGGTGCTGTTACCTCGACACAGCAAAACGCTTAGAGAGCGAGCTCGGGCACATGGGCTGGAGGTGTTTGATCCGGATGTCTCGATGATCACGCCAGGCGGGGGCGGTGTTCACTGCATGTGCCAGGCGTTGCGGCGTGATCCGGGTTGAATTCTCATGTGCTCAATTATGGTGGCACCTTAATCGTTTGCCAATGTATACAAAGTCGGGAACCAACTCGCACTATTCTCGTCAGAGATATAGAAACGAGATTAAGTGAAAACACGTAGTTTGGTTCCTAAGGACAAATTGTTTACGATTCAGTGAGATAAGACGTTGCGCATCGGCGGACCATGACAGCCAGCGTAATATGCAGGATGCGCCACGTCGTGAATTCGACCTGGGCTGGAATGTGACCGGCAGCATGACGAAAAAATAAAGATAAGGGCGTAATTGTTCTTACTTTATGCACTACTTTTTGGCATGATTGGTCGATTGGAGCCGTGTGCTAAGTGGCACTCTGTCATCGGGGGCAGAGTGGATTGTAAACTGGACGCCAATTCAGGGGCGGTCGATACCGCCCGGCATACGTACGACACTGGCGTTGCTAGACGATTGCACACAAGGTAATTCTTTTGACACACCATCGAACCCCCAAAGGGGGCAACGGCGAACTTTGCGCCTTGGAAAACCCGCAAGGGCAGCACCCATGACACCCGTGAGCAACGTTGTAATCCTGGTTGATGATGACGAGACGATTCTCCATGGATTGAAACTTGTGCTGGAAACCGAGGGCTATCGGGTTGTCGTCCACTCTACCGCTGAAGATTTGCTGGCCGATCTTGCCAACTATCCCCGTGCCTGCGTATTGGCCGATCTGAAATTACCCGGGATGGACGGTTTGGCACTGCAACGCGAAATGCAGCGGCGCGACGCCAACCATCCGATTATCTTTATGACGGGCTTTGGCGATGTCGAAACCGCCGTCGATGCGATGCGCCACGGTGCGGTCGACTACATAAAAAAACCGGTTTCCACACCGGTATTGCTGGAGCGTATCGATCAAGCCTTGAAAGATGAGGCGATTGCGCATGAATTCACGGCCAACCGTGAAGAACTTGAGCAGCGTCTGGCCAGGGTCTCCAAACGCGAGATGGAAGTGTACGATCGAGTGGTCGATGGTATGACCAATCGCGGTATCGCTACTGAGCTGAAGATCAGTGAGCGTACGGTTGAAGTGCATCGTGCACAGGTTATGCAAAAAATGCAGGCATCGACGCTTGCCGAACTGATAAAAATGCATGTTTCGCTAAGTGGTTAGCCCGCGGTAACCGATTCAGCACCTCCTGCCTTAGAAAATTCGCCGTCCCGGTTGCTTACCATTCGCCTGCCATTGGGCAAATGGTGCTAGTCAGTTCTGATCACGACACTTCAAACCCGCAGCCGACGGCGTCATTCAGGTCCATATTGGTGCCAGAGTTAATGCGTTCGAAGTACGAGCTATAGGCAGCAGTAGCTGCTGGCCACTGAGACAGAAACTCCTCGCAAAACGCCTGATGCGGGTACTCGACCGCAAGTGCTTCTATTGTGGTGCCCGACAGTTGGCATCGATACAGGCTATCGCCTTTATAGGCCTCTGTGCCAATTCTCGTGATGATGCCAAAGGGCTGTTGGTGCAGATTGGGCATACCCGCAGCACCATTGTTGATCACCCCGATTGATCGCCCGTCCGCGTCGATTGTCGTTGCATAGGGTTCACAGGTATGGGTACTCGCCACGATATCTGATTCACAGGCCACGAGATCGTTCTGTAATTCGTTCAATGCTTTGCCCTGCAGGTTTTCTCGCGCCAGCGACCAGCCGGCCAGAGAACGGCAGTCGCCATGTACGACAGCAACGGTCGTTTCACCGATCTGAACGCGCAGGAATTGTGGCAGTGCGCGTAGCGTTACCTGCAGTCTTTTGAATTGATCTGCAGTATTTCGCAGTACGGCAATAATCTGGTTTGACCAGTCGACAGTTTGATCCTTCACGCTGGCAGGATACCCACAGCCACAACCCCCCGTGAATGGCTCGCGCGCGATTTCTGTTTCGACGTTGCCGCGTATCGCGATATGTTGCAGGACAAATTCATTGATCGCTGCGAATTTGTCGGGATCGCGATTGAACCAGTTGAAATCGCCATTGAATATCAGTTTTACCGGACCAGGTTCCTCTGCCGCCATGGCCGCGATACTCGACAGCGCCTGTGTATTGCCATACAAACCGCCAATCACGTAGATCGTTTGCGCGCTGAACGCCTCAGCCTTTGCGATATCACTGGGGAGGTATTGATAGTCGATCGGACACAGTCGACCATCGTTGACGGGCAGATTCATACAGTACCGGCTTTTGTAACAACGTGTGTTTGAGGTGTGGCGAGTGAGATATCGTGATCGATGGATACGAGCAGTATCTCTTCCATAAATGCCTGTCGCGACTTCACCTTTTGCACGATTTCCTTGATGTAGTAGAACACGCCCCACTCAACCGCATGATCGCCGGTATCCAGTACCCGAACCTCCAGCGGATGTGTGGGATCAATAGCGATCGACTCCTTTTGGCAGATCGTATCAAAGGCTGTTTGAAAGAGTTTTTTAACCCGTTCGGGTGATACGTCATAGCCGATCTTGAAGACCAGTCGTTCGCGCAGCCCGCGGGCCGAAGCGAAGCGCGATAGATTATGAATGGTACACGCACGCAGCCGTGCATTGCCGATCATCACGCGGTGGTTGTCGATCACGTCGACCAGCACGGTGTGAAATACTTTGGTTTTGAACACCCGCGCCAGCAGTTTGGAGCCATCGTCAATTTCGATAACATCGCCCTCGCGCACCATATCGCTGTTGAGCAACAGCAGGCCGCTAATGATATCGGGTGCCCAGGCGGCCTGAGTCAGCGCGAGAAACACACCGATAAAACCAATGATGCCACCTGCTTCCAGCAGACTCGACAAACCCGCCAGGCGAATGATCGTGATCAGCGCCACGATACCGATGAATGAACTGATCAGCAGGCCGAGCATGCGCGAGTGGTAGGTGTCGGACCAGGTTTCCTGTTCGGCTGATTGCTGTCGCTTGCCGTATTTGCGCCGCACGATGTCATCGACGACGACGGCAATCAGGTAGGCCAGGTAAATCACCACGACGATCGATGCCAGCCGAATCAGCACCGCGCGTTCCTGCGGCTGGGTAGCGCTGAAGGCGGGGTAGAGGACGGCAGCGAGGATCAACAGGTTGATGCCGCGCATCAGGGTGATGCGAAAGCGCCTGAGGTTGGATGGGGCGGGGGCGAGTCGCTCTACCAGCATGGGGGCAAACAGCATCAACAGTAGATTGGCTGCAACCACCAGATACTGAAT